>CAYGPP010000079.1:0-18116 GCA_964351885.1 uncultured Marinoscillum sp. | reverse complement strand
TAACCCAAGAATTTGAGCTCAACGCCAATGAGGAAAACGCAGTAAAGCAAAAGCAATACATGCGCAATCAGTTTGGTTACTATGGACTAAGTGCGGGAACTCGACAGCAATTACAAAAACCATTTTTGAGTAGGGAATTTTTACCTGAAAAATCCGAGTTGGAAGAATTGATAAAAATACTTTGGCAAAAACCACAACGCGAGTATCAGCATTTTTCTCAAGAGCTTGTTTTTAAATATGTGATGAAACTGGAATTACGAGACATTGATCTCCTAGAGTATATGGTGACTAACAAATCGTGGTGGGATACTGTGGATTACATCGCGAATCGATTGCTGGGAGGCTATTTCAGAAAATTTCCTGAGCAAATCCCATCTTACGTTGATAAGTGGTTGGCTTCTGGTAATATCTGGTCGCAGCGATCGGCGCTTCTTTTCCAACTCAAATACAAGCAAAATATAGATAAAGAGCTTCTGAGCGAGATCATCCAAAAATTGCTTGGATCGAAGGAGTTTTTCATCAACAAAGCCATTGGATGGGTGCTGAGAGAATACAGTCGCACGAATCAAGAATGGGTAATAGATTTTGTCCATAATCACGATCTTAGTCCCCTAAGTCGAAGAGAAGCTTTACGACTCATAAAATAACAAAAAGCGTAGCTTTGGGGTAGATGAAATTCCTCAATCAGCTTTTCAAATTCACCCTCATTCTGATCATTGGTTTGATCGCCCTCATAGTAGGTGTTTTTGGTCATCAAGACCTTCCTTTTGATCAACTTATGTATAAGTATGGTCAGTATCCTTCTGCCTTTGTTGAGATAGATGGAATGAACGTTCACTATCGCGATGAAGGTCCAAAAAAGGATTCTATTCCGATCGTACTGATTCACGGGACAGGTGCTAGTCTCCATACGTTTGACGAATGGACTTCAAAGCTCAAGCAGAAACATCGTGTGATTAGAATGGATCTTCCTGCTTATGGACTTACCGGAGCATTTCCTGACGGAGATTACGCTGTAGGCAAATATGTGAGTTTCGTTCAGAAGTTTTTAGAATCTCAAGACATTGATCAATGCGTGTTGGCAGGGAATTCATTAGGAGGAGAGATCGCTTGGAACTTTGCATTAGCACATCCCAGCAAAGTCAATAAACTCATATTGATAGATGCGGCAGGTTATCCAAATAAAAAAGTAAGAAGTCCAATAGCATTCAAGTTGGCAAAAACTCCATTTATTAAAAACATATTTACCTATATCACTCCTAGGGTTGTGGTGGAGTCAAGTGTAAGAAATGTATATTTTGATCAGTCCAAAGTCTCAGTGGACCTCATCGACAGGTATTTCGAGCTTGCGTTCAGAGAAGGAAACCGACAAGCCTTCATCGATAAATTTGGAGCTATTAAGGACACTTTGGCCTATCGTAATATCAAACATATCTCTCAACCCACCCTCATTCTATGGGGTGAGTATGATATGCTAATCCCTGTTGAGAATGCTATCCGATTTCAAAATGATCTTCCCAACGATACGTTAGTGATTATCTCAAATGTTGGGCATGTTCCTATGGAAGAGTCTCCTTCTGAAAGTCTGAAAAGTGTTGTCTCGTTTTTAAAAGGATATTCAAATTGATTTCATCAAAGAAAATTTCTGATTCAATTCCTTCAAAACATTAGTATAGAACAAGAAATCTAGTCCCTAACAGAATTGGCCTTTGCAATTTTCTCCAACTTCTCATGGTCTGCCATAATAGCGTTTGAATAAACATATTGAGACATATCAGCAACTACACCTGGTAAATAGCCTAGACTAACTGCAATCTTTTCGCAGAATTCAATCTCACTTCTACGGACTTTCCCGTCGACCTTCATAAGTTGAATAACATTAATCATATATGAAACGCGCTCTTTAGGACTAAGGCTTTCCAAATCTTTAGGTACATAGGGACCTAAAACTATCGACTCAACTTCCTCTCTCGCAAGTCCTCCAGCAATACCTATTTCAATAATGTATTTCTGCTCTTCTTTAGCGAACTCCTTATCCGCTATTGATAAGTGAACCAATATTTGTAGCAATTCTCTCACTGATTCCATGTTAATTGATTTTTAGGTCGTTCCTGTAATTCGATATAAAGTAAGTTAACATGTTTCGGTTTATTGCTAAAATCCGTCTTAATAAGTTATGATAAGATATATCAAAGCTGTCTTGAGTTTTCCAAACACTTCACGACCCATCTTACCCAAGTTCCTTTCCCGTCTTCTTCTCCATCATTCGAACCAAAAACCCAGCATCTGCTACATGTTCTAGAATAACCTTGATTAGGAAAGTCAATGGAACAGAAAGCAACATACCGGCTGTTCCCCACATAAAAGCCCAGAAGACCAAGCTAAAAAGAATTGTGACAGTATTAATGGAAAGAGAATCACCAGTCAATTTCGGTTCCACCATACTGCCCATGACAAGCTGCACACCTTCTAGAGCGATAAATAAGAAAACGAACTCCGAAACAGAGTCAGCCGTGAGACCACCAATAAGTAATGGAGGCACTATAGCAATAAGCGATCCTACATAAGGAATATAGTTTAAGATAAAACCCAAAATCCCCCACAGAAACGCATACTGAATCCCAAACAACCAACTAATAATCCCGATCCCCGCGCCAGTCAATAGACTCACCACTGTCTTTACTTTGATATAAACTGAGATGGAATGCTTTACTCTTTTGAAAGTATCTGAAGCTGTAGAATGCTCCTTATGTTCGGACACACCCATGATATAATCGATGACTTTTTCGTATTGAGCAATTGCCCCGAGTAGACCCACGAAATACAAAATAACCATCAATAGCTCCGTAGCAAATCCACTCAATGTATTAATAAACGAGCCGGAAAGTGAGAGTACCTGATCTGTAGGTACAACCCTAGAAATGTATTCTCTGATCTCTTTTTCCTGTAATTCACTTCCCATGACATTTGTGATTCTATCGACCAAAGGCTTGAGCTCCGCAGTGACACCAGCGAGAATTGCTTCTCTATTCTCAATAAATCCACTTACCGCGTTGTAAAACAGAAACCCAACCAATAAGAATCCCGAAACCGAAACGATTGTTGTAAAAATCACACTCAGATTGAGCGAAAATTTTCTTCTAAAAAGCAATACCAATGGCTGCAAGAGAATCGCAAAAAAGAGTGCAAAAGCCAATGGTACAAATAGATCACTGAGCATCTTGAGTAAGTACAAACTTACGATCGCCAAAAAAACCACTAGTATGTTTTTGATTATTCTCAGTGACCTGGCAATATCTTCATTGATTTCATTCATGGCTTAAAAAAATCGGGGTGCTCCTCCTCAAATGGAGTAATTTCTTGTAAGTAACGCGCAAAAGCAAGAATATTGGCTTCATCAAAATGATTTCCCACCAAAGTAATTGTGCCCGGTGTATTGCTCGCGTATGACCCATTAGGAATTACGACACATGGATGTCCTGTAAGGTTGGTCATGAGCATTTGATCTCCTCCAAAACTTGGTGTGAGTAGCACATCAATATCTGCCATCATTTCATTGAATTGTAGCGTAAGCAAGTATCTCAATCTGTTTGCTTGAATGTACTCAACAGCCGGAATTAGTCTTGCACTTCTAAAAACATTCGGCCAAGCATTGACTATTTGTCTTGTGAGTAAATCATCTTGATTGCTACGAGTGAGTTCATCAAAAGCCGCCGCTGCCTCTGCTGTAAGAACGAATCCCAAAGCACTCGTAGGAATTTCACTAGGCAATTCCTTCTCGATTAGCTCAATGCCTTCTTGATCCAATAATCGAAGCAGTATACTATCGTTTTTAATATTTGAGGCTTTCGTTTCAAATTCACCTTTTAAATACCCTACCCTAAGGTTCTTTGACTTTTCACTATTGTAAGAATAATTGAATGGGTAATCACCCAGAACCTCCAAATCCTGTCCATCTGCTCCATGAATGGCATCAAAAACCAAAGCCAAATCTGTTGCCGATCTACAAATCGGGCCTAGCTTATCCATACTCCAACTGAGAGCCATAGCACCCGTTTTACTCACTCTACCAAAAGTTGGTCTCAACCCCGATACGCCACATCTAGTTGATGGTGACACGATCGACCCCCAAGTCTCACTACCTATGGCGAAAGCTACTAATCCTGCAGAAGTAGCTGAAGCAGAACCGGCAGAAGATCCACTACTACCTTCTTCCAAGTTCCAAGGGTTTCTCGTCTTACCACCAAACCATACATCTCCCCATGCCAAAGCTCCAAGGGTCAACTTCGCTACCAATATAGCGCCAGCTTCCTCCAATTTTCTCACAACTGTGGCATCTTCATCAAAAGTCTGCTCTTCCATTCCATGAGCTCCCCAAGTAGTTGGGTAATCTTTCACTGACAGCAAATCTTTCGCTCCGTATGGAATGCCATGAAGTGGCCCACGGTATTTACCAGATTTTATTTCAGCGTCTGCTCTTTTTGCTTGAGCAATAGCCAAATCCTCTGTCAGTGTAATCACGCATTCCAAAGTATCTCCGAATTTCTTAAGTCGATCCAAATACATCTGAGTCAACTCTAAGGAAGTAACTTTTCCATTCTTTATTAATACCGAAAGATCTGCTACTGAGTAGAATGCTAATTCTTCCAAATCTTTGGGCCTCTTGACTTTGCCTACGGCGAAATTCTTTTCTCCCTGATCAAAATTCATTCTTTCAGAATTCGTTGGTGGAATAAAGACCATCGAATAAGGAAGACTATTTGGCAAAGACATAGACCGGATAGCTTCAAAATCTTTCAGATTATCATTCAGCCCGGGAGTGAGCATTTCGATCTCTCCCCTTGTAAAATCGAGACCAATGATTTTTAATGCTTCACCTACTGAATCAGCTTGAGCAAAGGTCGAAGAAGTAGCTAAACTCAAAAAAAGAAAGACGCTCGTTAAGATTTTAATCATGGTTATCAAATTGGCTTTGAACCAAATCTAACTGATTCGAAAGCTTCACCAAGTAACAGTTAGAAGAATATTTTCCCACCAGTTGAAATATAAACAAACTGTATTCTAACGCATATCATGTGAAATAAATACCTGTTAAAGAATATTAAAGCCAGCCATCACAGTGCAATTTCCTATTCATTATTGTGTACGTTAGTGTCACAAAACGACCATTCCAACCTGCCATGATCAAGAATTATCTCAAGATTACTGTAAGACACCTTACTAGACAGCCTGGCTATACAGCGCTCAACATTATGGGGCTTACTGTGGGAATTGCCTCATGCCTACTTATAGTCCTTTACCTCTTTGTAGAGATGGGCTATGACAAGCAACATAGCAAAGCAGATCGCATATATCGAATCTCTTCCGATTTCACAGAACCTGACAACACCTTTAGATGGACCTCCACTCAGCATCCTCTTGCGCGTACTCTCAAAGAAGAAGTGCCTGAGGTAGAGCAATACACAAGAATAATGGGCAATGGACGGACATCTTTCTCAAGGGAAAATGATCATTTCTTTGAAGAGGAAATCTACTTAGCGGACAGCACTATTTTCGAAATATTCGA
Organism: uncultured Marinoscillum sp.; assembly: GCA_964351885.1. Classification (GTDB taxonomy): domain Bacteria; phylum Bacteroidota; class Bacteroidia; order Cytophagales; family Cyclobacteriaceae; genus Marinoscillum. The sequence goes on along the minus strand of CAYGPP010000079.1, from coordinate 12,550 downwards.
TTATCGTTTTATTTATGGAGACCCGAAAACTGCCCTACAAGAACCCAATACGATCTGCATTAACCAATCAATAGCAACGAAGCTTTTTGGAGACGGTGACCCCATAGGGGAATTCATCAAGGAGGATGAAACCACAGTGAAAGTAACTGGAGTTTATCAAGACATACCAACCACTTCTCACATAAGGCCAAAAGCCCTAATCTCTGCTACAACTGAAACATGGACTAATAATCAGAATTGGGGTGGCTTTAACATTTACTCATACATCCTACTAAAGGAGGGAGTTGATCCTGCGGTAATGGATGAGCGACTGGCAGACATCAACAAAAAGTATGTAGCTGTAATATTCGATCAGTTTGATATCAAGATCAAATATGAAATGCTCAATATTCAAGATATCCACCTTTATTCCACTTTCCAGGGAGAACCTGAACCTCTCGGCAATATCAAATACATCTATATTTTCGGAGCTATTGGTATTTTCCTCATTTTGATTGCAAGTATCAACTACATGAATCTTTCTACGGCGCGTTCGATGAAGCGCTCATTGGAAGTAGGAATTCGTAAAGTAATGGGAGCTAAACGTGAAATGTTGATTCGCCAGTTCATGACCGAATCCATCTTACTCACCGTTGTTGCACTAATAATAAGCCTGTTATTATTGACGGTGCTGGTACCATTTCTCAACAGTCAACTCCAAACGCGCCTGGATCTTAATAACCTCGCCGAACCTGCAGTTCTAGGCTCTATTGCGCTGATGGTGCTTTTCACGGGAGTATTAAGCGGAAGTTATCCAGCATTCTATCTATCAGCCTTTCAGCCTGTAGCAGTATTGAAAGGCAAAGGCGGAAGGTCTGGAAACAAAACTTTCAGAAGTATTCTGGTAGGGATCCAATTTGCCATATCCATTTTCATGCTCATCGGCACTCTAGTTATCTATCAGCAGATGCAGTACTTGCAAGAGAAAGACTTAGGATTTAATAAGGAGCGAGTAATGCGTGTAGTCTTGAATAGCAGAGAATCACGCAAGAAATGGCCCGTACTCAAAGAACGACTACTTCAAAATCCAAATGTAACAGGAGCGGCAAGCGCTTCTACAACTCCTGGTAGAGGGTTTGGAAAAAACGTCATGAGCGTTGAGAGTAACACAGGCAGTATGGATGAAATTGGCATTGACCATTATTCCATTGATTTTGAATATTTGGATGTATTAGAAATTGAAATCGCAGAAGGAAGAAATATTTCAACTAAATATTCGGCTGATACCCTCACCTCTGTACTAGTGAATGAATCCATGGTCAAAAGAATGGCGTGGACGGATCCTATTGGAAAGAAATTTCAATTCGATAGAGACAGTTTGGTGTATCATCACGTAGTTGGTGTCGTAAGTGACTTCCATCAACGATCCTTGTATGATCCCATAGAAGCCCTCTTATTCATCCCTCAACTCAACAACTCTAACGCAATGATTAAGCTTAATGGTGATCTCCAATTAGCCATTAAGGGTGTTGAGGAGCAATGGTTAGAAGTCTTTCCTAACATGCCATTTGAGTACAGCTTCTTGGATGAAGACTTCATGGCTCAATACGAATCGGACCAACAACGAGGACAGTTATTTTTAGGGTTTTCCATGATGATGATTTTCATTGCCTGTCTTGGGTTACTCGGTTTGGCCTCATTTATAGCTGAGCAACGAACCAAAGAAATCAGTATCCGAAAAGTGCTTGGTGCCAATATGTTTGGATTGGTTTCTTTGATTATTAAAGATTTTATGATCTTGGTTGTCATTGGGGCTATTCCTGCATTTGGGCTTGCGTATTACTTCATGGGAGAATGGCTCACGACTTTCGAATACCACGTCGAATTAGGTGTTATGGTATTTATTATAGTCCTATTGGCTATCTCGGCGCTCACAGTTCTAACTACTGGCTATCATGCACTTAGAGCCGCCAATAGTAATCCTGCTGATAATCTGAAGTACGAATAAGGCTTTACCTCGAGAGAACATTAGTTTTGTACCATGAGAATACTTTTGGTGGGTTCATTAATTATGGTCTCTGTTTTTGCAATTGCTCAAAAGCACGTGGCTATTACTTTTGATGATTTGATCATGGGTGGTGGTGAGGTTTCATTTGAGCTCATGCAGTCAGCCAATACCAAAATCATATCAGACTGCAATAAGTACAATGTTCCGGCCATTGGGTTTGTGAATGAAGACAAGCTCTATCGCAATGAAAAGTCTCAGCATCGCATTGCCATACTCGAACAATGGCTCGACAATGGATTAGAATTAGGAAACCACACTTACAGTCATCCCTCTTTCTATAAAACTAGCCAGAAAAACTTCAAAGTAGATGTTCTGAAAGGCGAACTGGTCACTAGAAGATTAATAACCGAGCGGAATCTCGAACTCAAGTATTTCCGACATCCTTTTCTAAACACTGGATCAGATAGTTTAAAAAAAGCCAATTTTGAATTTTTTCTAGATTCAATTGGATATGAAGTTGCCCCAGTTACTGTTGAGAGTTCGGATTACATTTTCAATAAAGTATATCTCGATGCTTACAAAGCCAATGATTCTTTATTGATGGGAACGGTAGGTCAAGCTTATGTCGATTATACACTGCGAATGTTTGATTTTATGGAGAGCGCTACACAACTCGTAGCAGGCAAATCGATCAAACACATTTATCTGTGTCATGCCAATCACCTGAATGCGGCTTATATGGGGAGTATTTATGAAGGATTACAAGAAAAGGGTTATTCGTTTATCAATCTCAAAGAAGCTTTGACTGATGATGCATACCAATCCAAGGACTACTACATAGGCCCCTGGGGAATAAGTTGGATCTATCGCTGGGACAAAGAAAAAACAACAGAATGGCTAAAAGATGAGCCCGAAATTGACAAAGAGATTCTATCCTTGTATCAGAATAAGTAATTCATCCAAAAATCTTTGAAAGGTAACTGCCCCGACCTTTCTAAGTCAACATTAAGTACACACCCCTCGTTGCATGGTTACTGATTAAAAATACAATTAAATGAATAGCGAGTTCATTCAGCAGATTTACGACACTCATCAGGAGTACACCAAGATTCCAACTAAAAGCTCAATTTGTGGATTCTTCAATGAATTATTGGGTGTCCTTTTTCCCGATTTTTCTAGCCATCCAGTGAAAAACAAAGAAGAACTGGAGTTCCAATTGAAAGAACTGGAGTCCAAACTCGGTAAGATCCTCAAAAGAAATATTTCTCTTGAAGGAGATAATAAAGAGGAAATCATTGAAGCTTTTTTTGGAAGTCTTCCTACGCTTTACGCTCGATTACATACGGATGTAGATGCCATGTTATCTGGTGACCCTGCTGCGGCAGATCGATCAGAGATTATACGGTCATATCCTGGATTCTATGCTATTGCATCTTACAGACTAGCGCATGAGTTAGCCTTGCTTGGGGTCACGAGCATCCCGAGGATTATTACTGAGGATGCGCACAGTAAGACAGGAATTGATATACATCCCAATGCTATTATTGGTGATTACTTCTGTATTGACCATGGTACGGGCATTGTAATCGGTGAAACCACCATCATCGGTAAGCATGTCAAAGTTTATCAAGGTGTAACACTTGGCGCACTGAGTGTAGATAAGAAGGATGCTAAAGTCAAGCGACACCCTACGATTGAGGATCATGTAGTGATCTACGCGGGAGCGACTATCCTTGGCGGAAAAACCAGAATTGGAAAAGGTTCGGTAGTTGGAGGTAACGTTTGGCTAACTAAAAGTTTACCACCAGACTCTCGCGTTTATTACCAAACACTCATGCAAGAGGCGGAAGAATCAAAACCAGATTTGATCACTGTAAAGCAAGCCTAATATGAAATTAATAGATCTTATTGGCAATACGCCTCTTGTAGAAATCACTAGAATCCATACGAACCCAAAGGTGAAAATCTTTGGAAAACTGGAAGGTCAAAATCCTGGGGGAAGTGTAAAAGACAGGGCGGCCTATGGTATGATTAGTGAAGCGCTCAAGCGTGGCGACATTAAAGCTGGTGATAAACTCGTGGAAGCCACAAGTGGTAACACAGGAATTGCACTAGCCATGATTGCTCAGTCTGTAGGACTGAAGATGACACTCCTGATGCCGGAGAATAGTACGAGAGAACGCGTGCTCGCCATGCGGGCTTATGGAGCTGAAGTGATCCTAACTCCAGCCAAAAAGACGATAGAATATTCCAGAGAATTAGCAGAAGAAATGTCAGCCAATCAAGGCTACTTCATGCTGAACCAATTCGCCAATGCGGACAATTATGGCATGCATTACAAAACTACAGGCCCTGAAATCTGGAAAGACACCAATGGTGAAGTGACACATTTTGTATCGGCCATGGGAACTACAGGCACTATCATGGGCGTTTCCAAATACCTAAAGGAACAAAACTCAAATATTCAGATAGTAGGAACCCAGCCAACGGAGGGATCTTCAATTCCAGGTATCAGAAGATGGTCTCCAGAATTTTTACCTAAGATTTTTGATCCATCACGAGTAGATCAAGTCATTGACGTAAGTGAAGATCAAGCACGAAATATGGCTAGAAGATTGTCCAAAGAAGAAGCCATTCTCTCAGGAATGAGCAGTGGCGGTGCACTCACTGCTGCCATTCAGGTAGCAGAAAACATTGAGTCAGGACTAATCGTATTTATTGTTTGTGATACAGGCGAACGGTATCTTAGCTCGGGATTATTTGATTAAGGAACAACTTCGAATCTTTTGTGGTTGAATGGCGAAACAGACAAACAACATGAGCTCAGCAATTAAAAATATTAAGCCTTTAGGCTTCCCTTGGGAAACTCAGGATCCATTTCTTTTTTGTGTTTATCACAAAGATGATTACCCAAAAGGAAATGATCAGATGGGTCCAGATGAGCCATTAACTGGCAGAAGTTTGGGTCAAGACTTTGATCCTTCTAATAGCTGGAGAATGTATCATGGAGATATGGTTCCGGGCTTTCCTCAGCATCCACATAGAGGATTTGAGACTGTGACAGTTGTACCAAAAGGAACAGTTGATCATTCAGATTCATTGGGTGCAGCTGGGAGATTTGGTGACGGAGATGTACAATGGATGACGGCTGGAAAAGGTGTGAATCACTGTGAAATGTTTCCCTTGTTAAAAAAAGAAGAGGAAAATCACTTACTCCTATTCCAGATCTGGCTAAATCTCCCAAAGAAAAGTAAGTTCGTCGAGCCACACTTTAAGATGTTGTGGGGTGAGGATATCCCAATTTACAAATCTGAAGATGGGCAAACTAAAATCAACGTGATTGCTGGTGAAATTGAAAGTACCAAAGCCGTGGCCCCTGCTCCAGATTCTTGGGCGGCAGATAAAGATAACGAAGTAGGCATCTGGACTATTGAAATGCAAGCTGGTGGCAACTGGACCTTACCAATTGGGAAATCAACTAGCAACCGCTCGCTATACTTTTATGAAGGTGACCAAGTCACCATCAATGGTCAAGTCATCAACTCTCACCAATGTATAGAACTTAAAACAGAGGAGGAAGTGACAATCTCTAGCGGTTCTCACACTTGCAGATTTCTTATCCTTCAAGGCAAACCTATTGGAGAACCTGTGGCACAATACGGACCTTTTGTGATGAATACACAACAGGAAATCCAAGAAGCGATGGCTGACTTTCGCAAGACTCAGTTTGGTGGATGGCCTTGGCCTAGCAATGATCATGTGCACCCTCGGGAAAGCGGTCGATTTGCTAAGCACGCAGATGGCAGGGAGGAAATCAAATGAGTGAAAAATACTTAGCTCCGGTCGGCACAAGAATAGGCCATGTACATTTGAAAGTTTCCGATCTAGATCGTTCACTTGCTTTTTATGGCGATTTACTTGGGTTTGAAGTGATGCAGCGTATAGGTGACCAAGCGGCGTTTATTAGCGCTGGTGGCTATCATCATCACATTGGACTCAATACTTGGTCAAGCAAAGGACAACCTCCTGCTCCGAAGAACCAGCCTGGATTATTTCATACCGCAATACTTTTCCCTAAGCGTTCTGATTTGGCAAACATTGTCAATCGGTTATTGGAAGGACAATATCCTTTGACCGGCGCAGCAGATCATGGTGTATCTGAGGCAGTTTACTTGGATGACCCTGATGGGAATGGCGTTGAACTCTATTGGGATCGACCACAGGCAGATTGGCCTAAAAAGCCCGATGGATCAATTGACATGTTTACCAGAAAATTAAATATGGAAGAATTACTCCTAGAAGCAGAGTAAATTGACAATAATCTAATCACCATTATTTTAAATAATCAAAAACATAAGCCGCTATGAAAAAAATACTAGTCACCGGAATATCAGGATATATCGGGCAGCATTGCGCTGCTGAACTATTAAAAAATGGTTACGCTGTGAGAGGCTCAGTCAGGAGTTTGTCCAAAACGGACGAAGTGACCAAGGGCATCTCCAAAGAAGTAGACCCTCAGGGGAACCTCGAATACTGCGAGCTCAATCTCATGCAAGATGAGGGCTGGGAAGCGGCTATGACAGGATGCGAATTTGTACTGCACGTAGCTTCGCCTTATGTAGCCAAAGAGCCTAAAGATGAGAATGAGTTGATCAAACCTGCAGTAGACGGGACGCTACGTGCTTTGAAAGCTGCCAAAAAAGCGGGAGTCAAACGCATAGTGATCACCTCCTCTATGGTGGCCATGTTGGGGGATGCAAGTGGTACTATTAGGATCAATCAAGATAGCTGGACTAACGTCAATTCTAAAAACGCGACTGCTTACTTAAAAAGTAAAACGCTCGCAGAAAAAAGTGCTTGGGAATTCATCAAAAATCAAGAAGGAGATAATCCACTAGAGCTAGTAGTGGTCAATCCGGGACCTGTCTATGGGCCTACCCTATCTGGCAATCTCTCAGGAGAATCCATGACCATGTTCAAGAATCTGATCACGGGTAAAGTACCTATGCTACCGAGAACGAGTATCAACATGTCTGATGTGAGAGATATCGCTACGATACATGTGAAGGCACTGGAAAACAAAAAAGCCAATGGTAAGCGATTTATTGTGACTACTGAGAAAGCTTATTCTTTTCAAGCACTGGCTCAGATCCTAAAGTCCAACGGATACAAGAAAGTGAGCACTAAGCTCGCCCCTACTTTCCTGATCAAGTTCATGGCCAACTTCAATAGCGAAATGAAAGGTATGCTTCCGTTCGTAGGCAATACTTTCAAAGCAGATGTGAGTGATACGATGAAGACATTTGATTGGACGCCAATACAACTTGAGAAAACAGTATTGGATACTGCCAAGTCTGTGGAGGAAGCGATGGAGAAAGGATAATCTTCATCATTGGTTTTGGTTTTATTCGCCTCATCCTAATAAGCGAATGAGGCTATACCTTTTTAAATGCCGTAACGATCCCAAAAGAAAAATAACAGTCCAGTGCTAAAAATCATGAATAGAATATAGGTCAATACAGAACGAAATAAATTCATCATTCGATTTCCTTCCGCAAAAAATTGCCAAAAAACCCAAAAAGCGTACGAGACTGAAAGAAGAATAGGAACATCATCTAAAATATCACTATCCCAACCCATTTTAAGAAGCACCGAAATTGAATAAAAAATGGTTTGTTGGCCAGCAACATATGCATTCAATACAATGTGCTCAAGGTAATTCTTCCCAAGTCCTTTAAAGGATAAATAAGAGGCAAAAGAGAAGATAGGTAGCAGTAACAAATTGGTGTAAGCAAAATTTTCAAAAAACCAAGTTAGAAATGTGGGTATTTCAGCCCCACTTTCACGCTCATAGGACAAAAACGATAAAACCCAATCCTTCACCCATGTATCTTCTCCGGCAATACGAGAGGCCAGAAAATAAAGTGTTGAGAATAGGAGGATGTATGCAACTGGTTTAAAGTGACTCTTTCTCTTTCCGTCAATAAAATCTTTAATACTATTTCCTGGACGTGTGAACAAATTGATCAGGGTGTAAAAAAAGCCCCTATTGATCTGAAAAATGCTCTCCGAAACTTCGTGCAAAAAATTCGAAAGGTTTATCCTACTGACTTTGGAGCCCTGACCACAATGACCGCAAAACTCTCCCGCTACTGTTTTACCGCAATTCTTACAATCCATTTTATTCAGTATTTCCCTAAGTGATCAAGATTACTTTCTTATTAATCTGAGTTCAGCAAAGTGTAATTTAAATCACATGGTGCTGAATGATTTCTATGCCGATAAAAATTTGCATCTATCACATCAATAACTACCTAACTATTCATCTAATTGAAGACTGGCTTTTAGGTGTCACGTTTCCCAATCTGACCAACGAGATATAAACACAAAAAGCAGAAAGAGTATCATCCAAATACATTAATCGAAATGACCCTTTATGAAGGCTCAAAATCAAAACCACTAGCGCGATACTTCAGTTTGAATCGTTACAAAATTGTCTCAGGGGTCGCCGGTATGAGATGAGGTTAAATTTAGCACATAGGAAATGCTATAATGTGCGGGTCTGTTAAGTCTAAGCTTTTTTTAAAAACACTCAAAAACTCCTTCCGATACGAAGCAAGCTTTACAACTTCCATTGATCAGCGAGTCTTTTGCTGGAAAAGCTAGATCACAAACTGGCCCAAGTTCAAGACTATATAGTTCAGTTTGCATAATGCTAAGTTCGTCGAATAGGCCTTCTAACTCCATTGTATCAATGCCCAATACTCCATAGACGTAAATCGGCCCACAACCATTACCTCCGCCAATATATGTCGTCCTACAATCGTCAGACGTCTCTCCGGTCGATAATTCAACTATTGAACCAATCTCAGTTGCTAATTGCTCAATTCTCACTTTAAGTTCCGAAGCTGATAGGTCATTATCAGATTCACAACTGTATGTTAAGCAGACAAGACCTAGAAGGGTATAAAATACATTTTTCATACATCAAGGTCACAATTTCTCTTGTAATGGTTGTAATATGTGATCAGATTGAAGCGGATTTTCATGGAATCAGTCTAGTTTCTATTGTCTAGGTTCAATAACGCTTTTCAATGCATATTAGTAACCGAGCTATGCTCCGCTCGAGTCGGGATAGTAGACTTCCCTAGTTCACCAAAATACCCTTACCAATAAGACCACATTCAGAGGTACTGCTGTACGTTTTTCTAATCAAAAAATTCAGAATTAGCTTATTTCGATGCGTTTTTTAAATTTGGGTGGGTAAAGGTTACATAGCCAAAAAGGAGGGCAAAAATTGAATAGGCGATAGATCCAATCCAAATAATGCTTAAATCTGTTCCATTCAAAATAAGTTTAATGAGTACAAGGGCTCCAATCAAAAAATGAGTGAAGTTTCCAATGGCGATAGGTCTGCCATAAATCCCCCCAATCAAATTTCCTTTACTCATCCAATTAATCATTGCAAACCCAAAGTAGAGAGCGCCTGAAATTTGCAGAAAAATGGGGTGACAGTTCTGCATATCATAGTAGGTAAGAAATTCTTCAGGAATAAAGGAAAATAGTATCCCAACTACACCTAAGATTAAAGCACTTGTAACCATCAATATTTTAGTATTCATACACTCTCTTTTTTAAGAACTAATAAAAAGCAGATCATGGCACAAAACAATTGGCAATCAGCGCCATGATTCACTTAGCATGTATATTTTCTGATAAAAACAAAATCACCTCCTTCATCTCCCGTATTTAGAATGACACCCTCTTGAGGTACCGTTAGACTATTGTTTAACACACTGGTTCTGATGGTAGTGAATAACTCACTTGATGTAATAAATTTCTTGTCATTTTCAGAAAGGTATTTCATTAGGTACTTAAAGAAGACTGATTTGTCAGGTACAGTATTAAGTGTCCCACTGGTAATGGCTCTCCTACTTGGCATCCGGTAAAGTAACTGAATATCTCTGCTTGCTTTTCTAATGTCTTCTGCGCCTCTTGTCTTAAAAATACCACCGCTAAAACAAGCATCTGAAATCAGTAAGGTATGGGCTGAATTTATTCCCCTTATTTGTTCTCGCAAATCACTGTTAGATAACCAATTTGCAGGGCTATCCCGTGTAGCATCAGTCGGCCACCAATAGCCTTGTGTAATTTCCTTATCCCAATAGCCATGGCCAGCATAAAATATCAATAAGTTATCCTCTGGGGTTAGTGTTCTCCGAAGGGTGTATAACTCTTGCAAAATAGTATTCCTATCTGAATTGATGAGCTTTGTGATTTTTGATTCTTCAAAATGGTAATTGCTGTTAAGCAAACTGGCTAATACTTCCACATCTTGGGCTGGTCTATCTAAATCTAATTCATCAAGATCATAATCTGAATTCCCAATGAGAAGGGCATAATAATTACCCGTGGGCTTAATTATTTTAGTTTTAGGAGGATTGGAACTGATTAGGCGTGAAGGTTGCTCTATTTCTAATGCGGTAGTAGAAGTGCTGTGAGACTTTACAAGTTCCTCCTTTAAAAATTGTGGGACTTCCATAATGAAGGCATCACCTTTACCATCATGCCAAACAGAACATGTAAAAAAATTTTCATCAGGGGTTAATGTTAGATTTAATAGATCCCCTTCAATGTCTAATTCCTCTATTAAATGTGGTGTTGTCCATTGCCCATTGGCGTTGAGTGTTGTATAAAAAAAATTATCCTTTGCATCTTTATTATCCTCACTCATAACACCTGCCCATGCTCTAATTAAGAGTCCATTTGTTCCAATTGGAACTATGTCCATTATTGTTATGAAATATTTCTGGAAGGTAGTAATTGATTTGCGCGCACTCCATTTTCCTTCTGTTTTTTCATAATAATAGATTACGTTAAAAGGTTTCACGTTATCACTTGCAAAATAAATTCTAGAAAGATCCTGATTATACATTGGAGCAGCATAGTCACGCTCACCATTCTTTTCTAGATCATTCCCGTTTAATATTTCATTAAACAATCCCCATTTACCATTTACTAATTGGCTTTCGTAGTAATTTATTCTCTTCTGTTGATGTACTGTTATTAGTATCCTTGAATAATCATTCGAAAAACTAAATCTACCATGAGCATCTGGTGTAAACAACAGTGCATTGATCTGCGAAGTGAGTGAATTAGGCTCGGCCTTCCACTCAATTCCATCGTGAACAAACCGGAAAGTTTTTGAGTTTCCTTCACGATCGGACATTAATACAATTGATGAATCAGGCAATAATGCTATTGATTCATTTAATGTATTATCAATATTTATTGGATAAGGGAATTTATCCTGTGTAAATCCACACGTCAGTGAAATAATGAAAAATACGATGAGCACCCATATTTTCGTCATTTTATCATTGAATTCACATAGTTATCAATACTGAAATAAAACCACAGGATATAAAGCAATACTCCAATGATTTATCGTAATCTAGTAAATAATGGTTTAAACCAATCAGACAATCAAGACTCGCCACTCTTACGATAGTGATTTTAGACGTTTTCCAAACGACTAACCAAAAATCACTTGGAGGTATCAGCCCTCACCAATTTGCACTTAATAATGAGAACCTAACCAGTTAAGACCAATCCAACTTAGCCACTATTAATAGCAAAAGTATTGTAATGAATAACTGAAATATTTAATATTGAAAAGCTGTCCGAAGAAGGGATAGGTTACAATAGCGAGAGGAGTTAGAATGTTAAATAATGGAATAATTAATGTTATAATTATCGATACATTCATTTTTTTGAGCGTGGCAATTTCAATAGTTACGTTTGATGCCAAATTGGTCTCAAGATTAGAAATATCGATATCAAGGTATTCAGCTAGCGTTTTGATAGTATAAATTCGGGGGCTACCAATCCCTTTTTCAATGCGTTGTATTGTTCGAAGTGAAATATTTGACAAGTCTGCTAGGTGTTCCTGAGAAAGGCCTTTGGCTAAACGTGCGTCCTCAATTTTATTTTTCAAAGCATTGTTCATGATTTGCTTAATTCCTTCTAACGGTTAGATAAGCTCAGTAAGCATACCTTTTCAAATTACTTCTAAATTTATTATTTCGCAATGGATTTGTGTGATGCTGCAAAGGCTATTCATTTTAGCTGTTGTTGTAGCATCGTAAAACGAACGGAAATGACACACGAAGAAATTTTAGCGAAAACAAAAAATAAAGAGTTGACAGTAGAGCAAGCCCTTCAAGAACTATGTGAAATAGGCTACTGTCCTAATTTACTAAATGATGATGACGGTAGATGGGCAGTAGCTTTTGACGGTATGCAAAGCGTAGTTATGGGCGATGAAGCCGAAGACATATCAACTTCATTTTTTGTTGAAGCAAAGCAATGGAGCTCAAATATCAGACAGGCTTTAATTACAGCACTAAGCGAGTGAGTTTATGTGATACAACGTGTTGTGTATGGCTAGTTGCGTTGGCGAGAAATGAGTTAACAAAAAGAAACTAACCAGTAGGAAAATCCTGCGGATTTTCCGAGTACACACAGACCAAGCAATTGGTTATACACTTTGTTGAACGAATC
>CAYGPP010000078.1:10571-18141 GCA_964351885.1 uncultured Marinoscillum sp. | reverse complement strand
TGTTTGAGCTCTTTCTCAAGATTTCGAAGTTGAGTTGGGGACATGTCATCATCATATATCACGTTTTTGATGTGCTTGGCTTTTACATACTCCGCTATTTCAGCCAATTTTCCTTTGCCTACGAAAGTTCGCTTATCGGGGTGTTCTAATTTTTGCGTGTATGTTTTCTCCACTTTGATGTCTAGAGTTTTCACCAAAAACTCCAGCTCATCCAAGTACTCCAACGTTTTGTCGTCTGCTTGAAATTTGGGAGCTACCGCTACCAGCACCCCATATTCTTGTTCTTTCTTAGTTTCTATCATATTGTTGCTTTTCTGATTCCGCCACTATCATATCAGACCTCACAAAATTAGTCAAAATCATGCAGGCACTTTAGTTTAGCTGATAATGAAAATCGCAATCCTGATTAATACTAGTTGGAACATTTACAATTTCCGCAAGGGCTTAATTGTTCAATTTTTGGCTGATGGACATCAAGTAGTCGCTATTGCGCCAAGGGATGATTATTCGGAGAGGCTAAAAGAGCTAGGCTGTGAGTTTGTTCCCGTTGAAATCTCCGCTACAGGTATCAATCCAATGAAGGATTATGGTTTTTTCAAACAGCTTCAATCCATTTTCAAAGTATGCCAACCAGATGTATTGCTAACCTATACGATCAAGCCAAATATTTATGGGACTCTAGCGGCCGGACAGTTTAACCTTGCGGTGATAGCTAATGTAAGCGGATTAGGAACTGTTTTTTTGTGGAAAGGAATGAAACGAAGATTAGCCGCGGAACTTTATGGCTTTGCTCTTCGGAGATGTAGCTGGATCTTTTTTCAGAATACTGAGGACAGAAAAGACTTCTCGGAAACTGTAAAGATTGACGCCAAAAAAACGGGCGTGGTTCCCGGTTCTGGTGTTAACATAGCTCACTTTTCTGTTCGAAAAAAGCCAGAAAATGCACTTCCTGTATTTTTAATGGTTTCTCGATTGCTGATAGATAAAGGAGTAAGAGAATTTGCTGATGCTGCGAAAATGGTAAATAATGACCAAAAGCGAGCAGTCTTTGTTTTAGTTGGGGAACTAGATAAAAGTCACTCACGATCTGTGAGGGAAGAAGAATTGGATCAATGGGTTGAATCGGAGGTGCTTATTTATAAATCCCCCATGGATGATATTCGAGAAGCATTTGAGAAAAGCGATGTAGTCGTTTTGCCATCTTATCGAGAGGGAACTCCACGAACTCTACTGGAAGGAGGAGCGATGGGTAAACCGCTTATAGCTACTGACGTCCCGGGGTGTAACAATGTGATTTTAGATGGAGAAAACGGGCTCTTGTGTAAGCCTAAAGATGCTGATGATCTAGCGATGAAGATTAATCAATTTTTGCGCTTTAATGAGAAGGAGATGGATGACATGGCTAGAAGATCACGAGAGGTTGTGGTTGATAGGTTTGATGAGGGCAAAGTGATCCATGAATACTTAGCGAAAATTAGAGAAGTGACGGGGCTCAGCTAAACATTGGTATCATTAGATTTGGATGACATTTAATCTATCTTCGCAGATAAAGAAAGATCATTGATGATTTATCGAACCCTAAATCTTTTTTGTTTTTTACTTGTAGCGGCATATTTAACTGTCGGCTGCAAAGTTTACAAGCAGGATATTCTTTTCAGCCTTGATGAGGAATTTACGGAAAAGGATCTATCCCAACCAATTCAGAATGCTCTAGACAATCATATCTTAGTTGTAAACGATTGGGTAGAAGTCAATGTTTTTGCTAACGATGGAGAACGCCTCGTTGATCCTGAGATGATGGGACAGCAAGGACAACAGAATCAATTTCAGAGGTTTCAGTACTTAGTTCAATCTGACGGTTTAGTAAAACTTCCCATGGTGGGAATGGTGAAAATTGATGGTTTGACAATTCAAGAAGCAGAGACCATTGTAGAGCAGGCCTATGATGAATTCTTCAAAGAGTCATTTGTAAAGATGACTTTGGCCAATCGGAGAGTAGTTGTGCTAGGAGTGAATGGAGGACAGGTGCTTCCGTTGACGAATGAGCATACATCTTTGGCAGAAGTATTGGCTTTGTACGGAGGGTTGAATCTTGGAGCAAAGGCAGGAAATATTCGCTTAATTCGGGGCGACCTAAACGATCCTCAAGTGTTTCAGATCGATATGACTACCATTTCAGGAATGAGAGCTTCGGTCGTGGATGTCCAACCTGGGGATGTTATTTATGTTGAGCCTTGGAGAAGACCTTGGCAACAAGGCCTGAGAGATATTTCCCCTATTCTATCAATTACTTCGAGTGTGATTGCCTTTGTATTAGTTATTCAGAATCTTACAAATTGACTCCAGTAGAACACATAGAGAATCAATCAAGCGAGACGGAAATTTTTAATTCTTTCGATCTTGGCAAATTTCTATTCATCCTGAGGAAGAGTATTATTTGGATATTGCTTTTTCTGATAATTGCTTTTTCAAGTGCCTACATTTATGTTCGGTACACTAAGCCCGTTTATGAGTCCACTTCTATTCTGAAGTTAGACTTTGAAAGCGAGGCGACTACCCTAGGATTGACCAAAGGAGCAGCTTCAGCTAGTGTTATGGGGCAAGGTATTTCTGGTGAAATAGAATTACTTAAATCCCGACTTTTCTTTGGGAAAGTCGTTGATGCTGTTGGAATGGATGTCTCTTACCATTACTATGGTCGATATTTGACAGATGAGCGCTATCACAATCATCCATTTGTGGTTTCACACTTAGTGAAGAACGCTAGTTTTTATGACCGAACAATTAATCTTAATATAACTGGCGAAAACAGTTTTGAAATTGATCTTGGCGGAGGCTTTCAGGCTTATTCTTTTGGAGATAAGATTTCTAACTCAGATGTGAACCTTCTAATCGAAAAAACTTCACAATTCAGTTTTCCTTCTGTAGAAGGGAACTACTATTTCACCATAAATAGTCGAAATGCACTAATCAATTATTTGCACCAAAATGTGGTCGTTCGTCCTGAAAACTTCAATGCACGTACCATTAGAATTTCTCTAGCTGATCACAATGTGTACAAGGCTCGAGATCTCATCACAGCCATAGATACTTTGTATTTGGACTACACGAAGCGGGCAAAAAATCAAGCGATTGATCAGAAGATTAAGTTTTTGAATTCTCAGATAACAGTCACTGAGTCTAAACTAGAGACTTTTGAAACTTACTTTGAAGATTTCATTATTGAGAACAAGACGCTGAGTTTAAGTAATGATTTGCAGGTAACTATAGGATATCTTAAGAGTCTGGATTCTACTCGGCTTAAATTGAAGATGCATTTATTGGGTTTAGAAAATTTGAGAAAAGAGTTTGTTCAGAATGATTCTTTACTCACCTATCCTATTTCTGTCAATTTACCTCGTGAGTTCTATGAACTTGTCGCAGATTTCAAGAAGATTAAGGCTGAGCGTCAGGACAAACTGTATTCGTATAATGAAAATACTTACGCCATTCGTCAGTTGGACATTCAGCTAAATGAGATAAGGGGATTACTTAAGAATTTCATACCAGATCAGATACAAGCTTTGCGTGAACAAATTAGAAATGTAGAGCAGCAGGCCAATAAGCTTGAAAAGCAGTTCGAAAAGCTACCTGCTATGAGTACCGATTTTGATAAAAATCAAAGGTTCTATGGACTGCAAGAGTCTTATCTCATGTCGCTTTGGCAAAGCAAAATGGATCTTGAGATCACAAAAGCAGGTACGGTAACTAACTATGTAATACTAGAGCCTGCCTCGCATCCCACTACCCCAATCAAACCAAAACCAACACTTATTTATACTGCTTCAGGAGCTTTAGCCATACTGCTATCGATTATTTTTGTGCTAGTTAGATACCTCCTTCATAATAAAATTTCCAGCATGCGCGAGTTGGAGAGCCTGACTTCTAGCCCGATTCTGGGAGCTGTTCCTGAGTATACTAATCACAAACTACCTTTAACCAAGTTGATTATAAAGCCTAGTTCTAAATCTTCAATTAGTGAAGCCTTAAGAACGATACGCACAAACATGGAGTTTTTGAATGGTACCAATCAGACGAAGATGGTAACAATTACTTCAACTATTTCTGGAGAGGGAAAAACATTTATTGCAGTTAATCTTGGAGCTATTATTGCATTTTCCAAATTGAAGGTTTGTGTAGTTGATTTGGATATGAGGAAGCCGAAGGTACATTTGGCCTTTGGTGATGAAGCCTCACCAAAGGGAATGAGCACACTTTTAATCGTTAAAAATAAACTTGATGAATTTGTGATTAATTCTTCGATTCAGAATCTGGACTATATCCCAGCGGGCCCCAATCCACCTAATCCATCGGAATTAATTCTTGGAGATCAATATGATAGCATTTTGAGTCAACTAAAGGAGAAGTATGATTTAGTGATTTTGGATACTCCACCAGTAGGGTTAGTGACAGATGCTGTGATGAGTATGCGGAAGTCTGATTTGCAACTGTATGTTGTGCGTGCTGATTATTCTAAGCGTTCCTTTGTCAAGTCAATAGAAAACCTGCGTAAGATCAATAGATTTTCTAACCTCACAGTGATTTTTAACTCTGTCAAAGCATCGGGTAAAGGTTATGGCTATGGCTATGGTTATGGCTATGGTTACGGTTATGGCTACTACGAAGAGAATGAAGGTGAAGAAGATAAGAAGGCTTAGTATTTTCTTTAGCATGGAGTACTTGAGACGTTTACTTAAATGGGTCCCTTGCTTTTATTCGAAAGGTGCTGTTCGCATTACTTCACAATTTGAGGTTATATAAAACTCTGGAAAAATGATAGAGTGGTTAACGGGCAAGTCCAGGCCTGAACTCATAGTAGATGTTCATAGTCATCTTTTGCCTGGTTTGGATGATGGTGTAAAAACTTTGGATGAGTCTATAAAGTCCATCAAAGCAATGTCTCATTTGGGCTATAAAAAGTTGATAACCACGCCTCATATATATCCTGATTTCTATCCAAATTCTGCGAAAAACATAGGATTTACTTTGGAAGAAGTAAAGTCAGAATTGTTAAAAACAGGAATAGACGTTTCTATTGAAGCAGCAGCTGAATATTTTTTAGATCCTGAGTTTCTTTCTGCGATTAAAAATGGGGAGCCAATTTTGAGCTTTGGGAAAGCCAGATATGTGTTGTTTGAAACTGGGTTTCAATCAAAACCGGTGATCTTAGAAGAAACCATATTTGAGCTAAAAGCTCAGGGCTACAATCCTATTTTGGCACATCCTGAACGTTACGAATACTTAGATCCTAAGTCGGATTTATCAAATCGGTTGATCGAATTAGGTGTCATGAACCAAATTTCTTTACCATCGTTGAAGGGGTTTTATGGATCGGAACCAAAGAAGAAAGCAATGGCATTGCTCAAACAAGGTAATGTCGATTTTCTAGGGTCTGATTTGCATCGTTTTGGTCAGATTGAAGGTTTAAAAAAGGCACTTCAAGTAGCAATTCCTAAGGCTCAATTGCTTAACAATTCGTTGATCTAACCTAGCTTTGTGGAAAACTTTTTTAGCCTATTCAATTCAGGACGACTTGTTTTTGAATTATATTGTTACAACTAGATAATGCACTATAATCTTAATTTATATGCACGAAGAGTATAAGCGGAAGGAAGAGAGGGAGTTGGTCAAGAAGTTTGAAGCATTCCTTAAGAATCGCTCATCATTTTACTTTGACGAAGAATCGTTTCTTCTGGTCATTTCATATTACCAAAATCACGAAAAATTTCGTCAGGGACTAAAGGCCTGCGAAGTTGGCTTAGAGCAATATTCTTTTTCTATGGATATCATTATGGAGAAAGCTGATCTACTAGTGAAACTAGATAGGATAGAGGAGGCAATTGCTATTTTGACTGATGCGCTTAATTATCATCCAAACGACCCTGAGTTGCTCACACAAAAAGGAACAATTCATTCACTTAAAGCCGAATATCGAGAAGCAATTGATTGCTATCAAAAGACGATCGAATTCTCTGAAGATAAGGACGAGGTTTACTATAGTATTGGGTTGGCCTATCAAGGACTTAGTGACTTTATGAAAGCGGCAGAAAATTATAAGTTGGCAATTGAGTTCAACATGCTCAACGAGAACGCCCTTTATGAATTAGCCTACTGTCTGGATGTGTCAGGTGAGTTAGAAAGCAGCCTTGATTACTACCATAAGTTTATTGATCAGGATCCATATTCAGAGTATGCCTGGTATAATTTGGGTATTGTTTACAATAAGTTAGAGCAGTTCGAAAAGTCTGTTGACGCTTACGAATATGCCATTGCAATAGATGAAGACTTTAGTAGTGCCCACTTCAACATGGGTAACGCTTATATGAATCTGGAGCGTTTTGATAAGGCGCTTAATGCGTATACCAAAACCATGGATATTGAAGGCCCTACAGCCGAAACTTATTGTCACATTGGTGCCGCGTATGAGAAGATGATGCATCTTGATTTAGCTATTAAGAATTATCAGAAGGCAACGAAGTTAGATCAGTTATATCATGAAGCTTGGTTTGGCCTTGGGGCTAGCCTAATGTTTCAAGAGAAATGGTATGAGGCCGTTCATTTTTTCAATAAAGCGATCAAACTCGATCCAGAAAATGGGATGTACTGGAAGGCTCTGGCGGATGCAGAAGGAGCTCTGGGCAATATAATAGCGGCACATGAAGCATATGAGGAAGCTAGCAATTTTCAGCATGATGACAGTAACCTATGGCTAGATTGGTCTAATATTTTTTATGAGCAAGGGGAATACGAAAAAGCCCAAGAGACTATAGAAAATGGCTTGGCAGAGTTGCCTGATAATTCCAATCTGTTTTATAGAAGCGTTGTTTATTTGATTGAAGCTGGAAAGTATAAATTAGCCATTAATCATTTAGAAACCGCGCTCATGTTAGATTTCGAAGGACATCTACAGTTGTTTGACTTTCTTCCCAATCTACAAACTCAAAAGGCACTTTATCGCATCATTGAGCAGTATCGAAAAAACAACTAATCATAACCAGTCATTGTCATTGGAATTGTAGAATTTTGCGCTCCAATAACAGTTTTGTAAATCATCATTATGAATTACCATTTAGATCAAATCCCCGAGAGAACTGACAAACCCCGAAACACTGGTTTTACCATGGTTATGGACAAGGGTCTTAGCCTGAGAGAGGTTGAGGACATGATAGAAACCTCCGGTGATTTCATTGATATAGTAAAATTGGGTTGGGCTACTTCTTATGTCACCAAAAATCTAAAAGAGAAGTTAGCACTTTATAAGGCTGCTGGCGTGCCTGTATATCTTGGGGGTACGCTGTTCGAAGCTTTTATTATCCGTGGGCAGTTTGACCAATACCGAAAGGTATTGGATCAGTATGGGTTAGTTCATGCAGAAGTGTCGGATGGTTCGATAGAGATGGATCATGATGAGAAATGTGGATATATTGAAACCTTATCTAAGCAAGTGACTGTCCTAAGTGAAGTTGGATCAAAAGATGCTGCTAAGATCATCCCTCCTTATAAGTGGATAGAGCAAATGCAAACAGAACTT
>CAYGPP010000078.1:0-10561 GCA_964351885.1 uncultured Marinoscillum sp. | reverse complement strand
GCATGGAAAGTGATCGGAGAGGCTCGTGAAAGTCGAAATGTAGGACTCTTCAGAGACTCGGGCGAGGTAAGACAAGGCTTGGTTGAAGAGATTTTGACTAAGATTCCTGAAGATAAAATTTTATGGGAAGCACCGCAAAAGGCGCAGCAGGTTTGGTTTATTAAACTCATTGGTACCAATGTTAACCTTGGAAACATTGCTCCAAATGATATTATTCCCCTTGAGACTATTCGCTTAGGTCTAAGAGGTGATACCTTCGATTATTTTCTAGACAAAAAATGAACCAATATGTAGGCTTTGTCCTCAAAGGACTTGCCATGGGTGCTGCGAATGTAATTCCTGGAGTTTCGGGAGGGACCATCGCATTTATTACAGGCATCTATCAGCGATTGATTGACTCATTGAAATCTTTTGATTTGAATGCTTTGAAACTCATTTTTAGTGGTGATTTAAAACTGTTTGCTCTAAAGACTGATCTGTATTTTTTGGTAGCTATTTTTTCTGGTATAGCCATTAGCATACTTAGTTTAGCCAAGGTCTTGGAGTTGGCATTCCTAAACTATGAAACTTTTACTCTGTCATTCTTTTTTGGCTTAATCATCGCATCAATTTTGGGTGTGGGTAAACAGATTTCTCAGTTATCTTTTGTAAACATTCTAGCCATTTTCATTGGGGTAATTATTGCTGCAGGCATTGCTTTTTTACCTCCTGCTGAGGCCAGTGATTCGTTCGTTTATCTGATGCTTTGTGGCGCGGTGGCCATCTGCAGTATGATCCTACCTGGCTTGTCAGGTTCCTATATTCTATTGCTCATGGGCAACTATCTACTCGTGATGCAAGCTATTAGCAGTTTAAGCTTTGGTGTTCTTATCCCTATCGCGATAGGCTGTGTAGTAGGTCTGGTTCTGTTCTCACGGATGCTTTCATACTTATTCAAAAATTACCAAGACCTTACGATCAGTATTCTTACTGGATTTGTTGCTGGTTCTCTGGCGATTATTTGGCCTTGGAAGATCACCCAAGTGATGCTATTGGAAGGCGGTAAGGAGAAGGCAGTAGGGTATGAGTGGTACTTACCACAATTGGATCAAAGTTTTTTGATCGCTTTCGGACTGGCAATTGTGGGTTTCTTCTTAGTCTGGTTAATGGAAAAGTCAGCGAATAAGACGACTTAATCTCTCAAGTCATTGTCCGAATAGCTTATATTTAAAGGCAATAGAGTCATTACTTTCTAATCAAAAATGTCGTTTGGATGAAACGTTTCGGTTTAATAGGTCACCCACTAAGTCACTCATTTTCTCGAGAATATTTCACGGAGAAATTTGAAAAGCTTGGTCTGCAAGACACTCACTCTTACGATCTTTTTGATATTGAATACCTCAAGGATTTTCCGACATTGTGGGAACGATATCCCGACTTAGTAGGAGTGAACGTGACTGTACCACATAAAGAAAATGTCAGACGCTTTCTAGATCGACTAGACACGAGCGCCCACAAGGTAGGAGCTGTTAATGTGATTAAAAGAGAAGGGACTAAACTAGTGGGTTACAATTCTGATTTCCTTGCCTTCAAACAGTCTGTTGTCAACTATTTTCAAGGAAATATTACTTGCGAACAGGCATTAATACTCGGTGGAGGAGGGGCTTCCAAAGCAGTTGAAGCATCATTTTTGGATCTAGGGATTAAGTACATGGTAGTCTCCCGGCAAAGAACAAAAGGAGATTTGACATATCAGGATTTACATGAAAACCCGAGTTATGTAGCAAAGGCGGACATGATAGTGAATACAACTCCTCTGGGCATGACTCCAAATTTGGAGACTAGGCCAGATTTACCATATGAGGCGGTACATGCCCAGCAGTATCTATATGATATTGTCTACAATCCAGAGGAGACCGCCTTTATGAACGAGGGGAGAAAAAGAGGCGCTAAAACCAAGAATGGATTAGAAATGCTTTATCTACAAGCGGATCGTTCTTGGGAAATATGGAATTCGTAATAGAAATATGGAGTTTAAACTCACATCAGAATACACTCCAACAGGAGACCAGCCTGGCGCAATTGCTAAACTCACTGAGGGTATAGAAAATGGGGAAGCTGCTCAGGTGCTCTTGGGAGTTACCGGATCGGGAAAGACCTTTACCATGGCCAACGTGGTTCAGCAAATCCAAAGACCTACTTTGGTACTCTGCCACAACAAGACATTGGCAGCTCAACTTTATGGCGAATTCAAAAGCTTTTTCCCTGAGAATGCTGTTGAGTATTTTATTTCCTATTACGATTATTATCAGCCGGAGGCATTTTTACCTACGACTGGGCTCTACATTGAGAAGGATTTATCCATTAATGAAGAGATAGAGAAATTGAGACTGAGTGCTACTTCTGCATTGCTTACAGGTAGGCGAGATGTGATTGTCGTTGCATCAGTTTCTTGTATTTATGGTATTGGAAATCCTGAGGAGTTTGGTAAGAATGTGATCAAAGTTCAGGAAGGTGAAGTCATTCCAAGAAATCAGTTTTTGTTCAAGCTGGTTGATATTCTATATAGTAGAACAGAGGTGGAATTCAAGCGTGGAACCTTTCGAGTGAAGGGTGATACTGTTGATATATTTTTGGCTTATGCAGATTTTGCATATCGTTTTATTTTTTGGGGAGATGAGGTTGAAGCGATTCATCGGATAGATCCTGTGAGCGGTGAGAAAATTTCGGAAGAAAGAATCGTAAGCATATTTCCAGCGAATCTATTCGTTACTGGAAAAGACACGCTGAATCAGGCGATTACTGAGATACAGGACGACATGGTCGCTCAGGTGAATTTCTTCGAGCAAGAGCGAAGGTTTTTGGAGGCAAAGCGCCTCAAGGAAAGAACTGAGTTTGATATTGAGATGATGCGAGAGATTGGTTATTGCTCGGGTGTAGAAAACTATTCGAGATATTTTGATAGGAGAGAACCAGGCGCGCGACCTTTCTGTTTGCTTGATTATTTTCCGGATGATTATTTGATGATTATTGACGAGAGCCATGCTTCAGTTCCTCAGGTGAGAGGTATGTGGGGAGGTGATCGAGCTAGAAAAGTTAATCTCGTTGATTATGGATTTCGGCTCCCATCGGCCATGGACAACCGGCCACTTACTTATAATGAATTTGAGGAAATGCTGAATCAAGTGGTTTTTGTTAGTGCCACACCAAGTGAATACGAGCTCAGGAAGTCAGAGGGAATTATAGTCGAACAGTTGATTCGTCCTACAGGTCTGCTTGATCCTATTATTGAGGTAAGACCAAGCGCCAATCAAATTGATGATTTGATGGAGGAAATTCAATTAAGAGTAGAAAGAAAAGAGCGTGTGCTGATCACCACGCTGACCAAGCGAATGGCTGAGGAACTGACGAAGTATCTTACCAATGCAGGGGTAAAAACCAGATATATTCATTCAGAAGTTGATACGCTCGATCGAGTAGAAATACTGAGAGAGTTGCGCCTTGGCGTATTTGATGTATTGGTAGGGGTAAACCTGCTTCGTGAAGGGTTAGATCTTCCGGAGGTTTCTTTGGTGACAATTATTGATGCCGACAAAGAAGGGTTCTTGCGTAACGAAAGGTCGTTAGTCCAAACCATCGGTCGTGCTGCTCGGAATGAGAATGGGATGGTGATCATGTATGCTGATAAGATGACTGATTCTATGCAACGTGCCATTGATGAAACCAATAGGCGCAGAGCGATCCAGGAGGCCTATAACAAGGAGCATGGCATTACACCTACGACTATTATCAAAAATCGCGAAGCAATTCTCGGTCAAACTTCAGCAGCAGATAGCAAGAAGGGATCTAAAAAGTATTACTCCGGTGACGATGTTGCCTTGACTGTGGCTGCTGATCCGGTAGTGGCTTATATGGATTCTGATCAACTCACTAAGTTGGTTAAGGATACCAAGAAGAAAATGGAAACAGCGGCGAAAGACCTTGATTTTATGGAGGCGGCTAGGCTAAGAGATGAAATGCTCCAACTTGAAAAGATGCTTAAGGAGAAAGGCTAATCTCTTTTTTCCCATTAATTTTGCGCTCTCAAAATTTAGAATTATGTATAAGCGTATCAATGGTATCCAACATATAGGCGTTGGGGTTTCGGATTCAGAGGGATCACAAAAATGGTATCGGAAGTTCATTGGAATGGATATCCCGATTTTCAATGGAGTAGCTCCTGCTCCATTAATGGATGTATATACGCATGGCAAAACCATTACTAAGAGAGCATCTATGATCCTCAATTTGCAAGGTGGTTGTGCGATGGAAGTAGTTTGCCCTACATCTTTTGAACCTAGAAAACCTGACTTTGAAACTCAATTAGGAGATATTGGCATCTATATCAACCAAATCAAGACAAGAAATGTAGAGGGGACTTACATTTATTTCAAAGCCAATGGAGCTAAGCTGCTTTCTGAAATTGTTGGGATGCCTGATGGAGGGAGTACATTTTACACTGAGGACCCCAATGGATTGGTATTCCAAATCATTGAAGGTCAGAATTTCTATACTAAAACGAAACATATCACTGGCGGTCCTAATGGCTGTGTAATTGGAGTTTCTGACGTTGATGCTTCCATGAAACTTTACGCAGACATTCTTGGCTATGACAAAGTGGTCTATGATAAAACAGCCATTTTTGAAGATTTCAAGAGTTTAAATGGAGGGGAGAAGAAGTTCAGAAGAATTCGTTTGACTCAGTCTAACCCTCCTGGGGGAGGTTTTGCGAAAGTTTCAGCTGATACCTACATAGAATTGGTTCAGGCGATAGACTATACTCCAAAGAAGATTTATAAAGGGCGGATTTGGGGTGATGTAGGGTTTGTTCATATCGGATTGGACGTACGTGGAATGAAGGCCTTGGGTGAAGAGCTTGCAAAAAAAGGATTTGGTTTTACCTGCGATACTAAGGATACACTTGATATGGGAGGTACTACGCGGGTGCATTGTACCTATATTGATGATCCAGATGGTATCTTGATAGAGATGATCGAAGTATACAAAATTCCTATTTTGGAAAAGCTGGGTATTTTCTTGAATGTTGAGAAAAGAGATCCATTGAAACCGCTACCTGACTTTATGTTGAAGGCACTAAGGTTTAGTAGAATTAAAGATTAGAATAGCTCACTTTTTAAAGTCAGAATGGGATTGTTCTGTTATTTTAATGGCTCAGTTTGAGTCGAGCACTGACTTTTTCTTTAATGACTTCAGATACACTCCTATCCTCAATTTTGCTTTCGAGCCAAGATATTATATCAAAATAGACAAATGCCCGTTTGTCATATTTGCTTTCAGACAATTCTAATAATTGCGATCGCAATTGGCCAAACGCTTCCATTAATTGGCTGCTAGTGGTCTCTCTGGTCAGGTTTTTCAGAAAGGCCAAAATATAATGCTGAAAAGCATGGAGGTCATGTTTTTTGAGTAGAAACCTATAAGTAGAGCGAATATAGTATTCGATTACATCTCGATTTCCTAATTCATAATGCGTGATGAGATTGACAATTCTTGCAAAAGAATGGACGTCTTGACGAATGTCCTCATCCTCCGAATTAATGATTCTATTGAGCCATTTAAGGGCTTGGCGATAATTGGCATTTCCGAAATAGAGACAAGCAATTTTGTAAAAGAGCACCAATTCTGAATGCTTATCCAGTAGACCAATGTAACCTTCTAATCTCGTTTCGATTCGTTTGAGTAGATCTACCCCCCTTTGAAAGTCTCCAGCCATAAAGTAACCATTGAACTGATGCGCATAGCTGTATTTGAAAAGTCTGATTTGTAAGTTGTCATTAAGCTTAACCAACCGATGATCTGCAAGATTTCGTAAACGCTTGTGAGTCGCTCGAAACTCTCCATAAAGTAATAAACGCGATTGGGCATTCAATAAATGGTTCAACCCTTTGAGATACATCTCAAAATAGTAAGTTGATTTAGGAACCGTGTCGAAAACCGCAACCCACTTCACCGCATAATCATATACTCGCTCAAAGTCTTGGATGAAACTGAAATAGCTTAGTTGAATCTCATACCAAAGTAATTTTTCCCTTGAGGAGAACTCATTTTCATTCCATTCCGGAATTTGAGATACAAATATTTTTCTAATTTTTTCATGATCCTCCTCGTTTCTAATGAATCCAGTTCTGAGATAGTTGGCATTTAACTCCGCACTTAGATTTGTGAGAAGATTGACTCTGGATATTTTTTCATTGATGGCATTAGCCTCTTCTACGACTTGATTCACCCGCTGTTCATTGTGCCGACCTATTGAATGAGGAAGGAGGTGTTTTTCCCACTTCAGCACTTCTAGTTTCAATTCCAGATTGTCACTATTTTTCATCGCCTTCTTCACCTTGTAAAGTAGTTGTGTGCTTTGCTGGTAAAGACTCCTGTCGAAGAGAATCTGGATATAGTCTACTTGCTCACGTATCGCAATATCCTCATTGGAGGAAGCAGTGTATTCTTTGAGACTCTGAAGAATTTTTTTGTATAAATGTGCCTTGAGATTGCTGAACTGATTAGGGTTGATCCAGTTGTTCTGTTTAATGATTGCATCTTCGTCTAGAAGCTCCATTTTGTCCATTACGTCAAATAACATCAGGTACTTAGCGTCCTCAGTATTCAACCCTTTGTTCCGAACTTTGAAGTATCGTTTTTCACTCTTACGCAATGACTTGATAAGCGTAAATAAATGATCAGAACGTTCTTTAGGCATAGTATGAAAAAATGATTATGAAGTGCTAATTAACTCATATTTATTCTAAAATCATATTTAGCCATCGTAATTAAAATTTTATCTGATTTTATACTTGAGTCAGTCTCCTCTACTTTCGAAGAGTTATTATCCCCATTAATCCAAGCCGCTAATATCGCCAAAAGCAAAGCGGATACGGTTTTAAAAATATAGAGCATGAGCGATAAGGTATATGTGTTTGATACCACATTGAGAGACGGAGAACAAGTGCCAGGATGTCAACTTTCTACTACTGAAAAAATTGAAGTAGCGAAAGAATTGGAGATGTTGGGAGTGGATGTAATAGAGGCTGGATTTCCGATTTCTAGCCCAATGGATTTTAATTCTGTAATAGAAATTTCTAAAGCTGTAACAGACCCGATAATCTGTGCGCTTACAAGATCAGTGGAAAAGGATATTGATTTTGCGGCTGACGCACTGAAATATGCTAAACGAAAAAGAATCCATACAGGAATTGGTTCATCCGACTATCATATCAAATATAAATTTAGAAGCGATAGAGAGAAGATTTTAGAGCGAGCAATAGCCGCTACAAAATATGCCAAGAAGTATGTTGAGGATGTAGAGTTTTATTGTGAGGATGCTGGGCGTACAGATAATGAGTATTTGGCACGAATGGTTGAGGCCGTGATAAAGGCCGGCGCTACTGTGGTAAATATTCCAGATACCACTGGCTATTGTTTACCTGAAGAATATGGAGCTAAAATCAAATACCTGACTGATAATGTAGTGGGCATTGAAAATGCTATTATTTCTTGCCACTGCCACAATGACCTTGGTTTGGCTACAGCCAATACAATGGCTGGTGTAATGAATGGCGCAAGACAAGTGGAAGTAACTATGAATGGCATAGGAGAAAGAGCTGGAAACACTTCTTTGGAAGAAGTGGCCATGATTATTAAGACACACAAAAATCTTGATGTTCACACCAACATAGACAGTAAGCATATCTATGCATTGAGCTTATTGGTTAGTAAGATGATGCGAATGCCTGTGCAGCCTAATAAAGCTATTGTGGGTAGAAATGCATTTGCTCATTCATCGGGAATTCACCAAGACGGTGTGATCAAACACAGAGAGAGTTATGAGATCCTCGACCCTGAGGACGTAGGTATTCCACAGTCATCCATTATTTTGACGGCTAGGAGTGGAAAAGCGGCCTTGAAGTATCATTTGGAAAGATTGGGATATAATTTGGATGAAGCAAAGGTAGAAGAGGTTTATGATGGTTTCGTGAAAATGGCTGATGCCAAAAAGGATGTTACTGATGAAGATTTGATCTTGCTAGTGGATGGTTCTTTACCAACAGGAGGGATTAAGCTTAAGAATATTCAGATAATTTGCGGGGAATCAGTCTTCCCTTCAGCCACTGTTGAGCTCGAAGTAAACAATAAGCTAGTTCATGCATCTGCTACTGGTACCGGTTCAATAGATGCCGCCTTTAGAGCGGTGGATGATATACTAGGTGAAATTTTCGATATGGATGAATTTCTGGTTCAATCCATGGGGAATAGAAATGATGATGGTAAGGTTCACCTTAGGGTTAAGCATCATGAGCAGCACTATATGGGGTTTGGTGTTCACAAGGACATTATTATTGCTTCTGTCAAGGCATATGTAGATGCCATTAATAAAATTGCTTCTGTGAAGAACAAGACGATGCGTGCTTCGGCATAATTTTTTTCACATTTGGAAAACAATCTGGCTACTTTTAAAGTAGCCTTTTTTGTATCCAAGGAAGTCATTCTCTAAGCTTGAACAACTTTATTATGCCAATAACTAAAACCACTCTCTCGTTTCTCTATGATTTAGCAGCCAACAACAATCGAGAATGGTTCGATATCAATAAAGATCGCTATGTTTCTGCTCAGTCAGAAATGAAGGAATTTCATGAAGCAGTTAAAGGACGCCTTTCTGCTCATGACCAAATAGGCAAGGGGAGAGTTTATCGGATTTATAGAGACGTAAGGTTTTCTAAGAATAAAACACCATACAAGAATAATTGGGGTGGGGGATTTCAAAGAGATACACACTACCTCAGAGGCGGATACTATTACCAGATTCAACCTGGCAATTCCTTTGCCGCTGGTGGTTTCTTTAGCCCTAACTCCCAAGATTTAATGCATATCAGAAAACAAATCCAGCAAGATCCAGACACATTGTTCGGAATATTGAATGACCAGAAATTCAAAGTGACATTCGGTGAATTGAAAGGTGATCAAGTAAAAACTACTCCGAAAGGATTTTCGATTGAAGATCCAGCTATTGATCTCATAAGATACAAACAGTTCTATGTAGAACATCGCTTCACCGATACTGAAGTATTAGACAAGAACTTTGACAGCAAGTTGGGTAATACCTTTTTAAGCATGCGTCCATATTTTGATTATATGAGCGAGATTCTCACCAGTGATTTGAATGGGGAATCTTTGTTAAATGGTCAATAGAAAAAGGCTTATTCTTTAGTTTTAGATACACAAAAAAGGTCATCAGTTTTCTCTGATAACCCTTTCAAATATATTATTAGCAAGTCCTTATTTCGCAAAAGCAACAGCTCTAGTTTCCCGGATTACGGTTACTTTAATCTGACCAGGGTATTGCATTTCTTTCTCAATCTTCTGTGAGATATTAAAAGAAAGCTCACTAGCTCTTTGGTCAGTTACATTCTCAGCGTCTACCATGACCCTCAGTTCCCTACCCGCTTGGATCGCGTAGCATTTGTTCACTCCATCAAATGAAAGTGCAGTAGATTCAAGTTCTTTCAGTCGTTTCATATACTGTTCCATGATTTCACGACGTGCTCCAGGCCTACTACCAGAGATGGCATCACATGATTGCACTATTGGCGAGATCATTGAGGTCATTTCTATTTCATCATGGTGAGCACCTATAGCATTGATTACTTCAGGGTTTTCTTTATACTTCTGGGCCAGTTCCATACCTATGATGGCATGTGGTTTCTCCGGCTCATCAGGCCAGACTTTACCAATATCATGTAAGAGACCTGCTCTCTTGGCAAGTTTGGTGTTTAGTCCCAATTCAGAAGCCAGAGTAGCACATAAGTTGGCTACTTCACGCGAATGTTGGAGGAGGTTCTGTCCGTAAGATGATCTGAATCTCATCCTTCCTACGAGTTTGATTAATTCTGGATGTAAACCATGAATCCCCAGATCAATAACAGTTCGCTCACCAATCTCTACTATTTCTTCATTGATGTTTTTGGCGGTTTTAGCAACAATCTCTTCGATGCGCGCGGGGTGGATTCTTCCATCCTGAACTAACCGATGTAATGACAACCGAGCGATTTCCCTCCTTACTGGATCAAACCCCGAAATGATGATTGCTTCAGGGGTATCATCAACAATTATTTCCACACCGGTTGCTGCTTCTAATGCTCTGATATTTCTTCCCTCTCGGCCAATTACTTTCCCTTTGATATCATCACTTTCAATATTGAAAATAGAGACACAGTTTTCGATGGCGTGTTCTGTAGCAGTTCTTTGAATAGTCTGCAAGACTATTTTTTTGGCCTCTTTGGTGGCAGTGAGATTTGCCTCCTCCATGATGTCCTTAATGTGTGCAGAGGCGTCAGTCCTGGCCTCATCTTTTAACGTTTGTATTAACTGAGCCTTGGCTTCATCGGCAGATAGGCTGGCAACTTTCTCAAGAATGCCAACTTGCTCCTTTTTTAGTCTCTCAAACTCTTCTTTCCGTTTTTTTACGATTTCTAGTTGCGCAGTTACATTTTCTTTCATTGATTCAAGCTCGGCCTCAGTTCGTTTGTTC
>CAYGPP010000077.1:15802-18189 GCA_964351885.1 uncultured Marinoscillum sp. | reverse complement strand
GTGCGTAACCTGATCCTGTTCACATGAGTTGAATAGCAAAACTGCCAGAATTATAAAGGTGAATAGTTGGTACGTTCTCATTTTGATTTCGTTAAGTCAGATAGTTGGGTCAAATATAGCAATTACATATAACTTCCGGATAACTTGCATTACCCTGTTTCTTCATAGAGTATAGTAAATAATGGTTTCAATAAATAATTTGAGGCTTTCGAGTTTCGAAATTAGCTGTATTATTAAACGTTTTAAACGTTAATAATCCAAATTTCAATGAGATCTTGTGTAATTTGGATTTTCGGTTTTCTTTAACAGGGGTTCTTTTTTTTTCCGTTGAGACGGATCACTTGAAACTCCCCTGATAAAATCCAGTGTATTTGACACGGAGAACCGCTTAAGGTATTGATTCTACGAATACCCTTTCATCTTAATTACTTCTGGGATAAAGCTTAGTTGTTTGATTGTCCAGGAGTCGGCGTGGAGAATGCTTTCCAAGTATCACCTCCATCTGTTGCTCGTCCAAACGAAACATTCGCCGTTTGCTCACTAAAAGTATAGGTATCAATCGTTCTGCCATCTATGTAAAACAACCCTATATCTTCTCCTACCGCACTCAAATTGAAATTGAGGTGGGCGGCACCTTGATTGGTAGACCCATCGGCCCATAATAGGAGATAGCCACCAGCCGGAATGGTAGTTGCATTATCGTCATCATTTGATATTTTGTCTCCGAACGGATCATTGGCATTATCAGACAGGTACATTCCTGCAATGTTCACCGAGGTAGTTCCCATATTGTATATCTCAATCCAATCGTCGTACTCAGCCTCTCCACTATCCATATCAGGGCAACATTCAGTATTGGCCGCCATAAATTCGTTGATGACGAGCTGTGGCAAAGCATCTGTATTCAATAGGTAGTCATCTGTATTCTCCGGTGCAGTGGCAGGCTTGAAGGAAGAAATGCCATTAGTACCAACAGCTTCCACGTAGTACTCTACTGTGCCAACTGTAGCCATCCCTGGGATAGTTCCAGTATATGTTGTGCCACTTTCTAAAGTCATAGCCACCTCTGAAAAAGAACTATTATTTAACCGATGGTACAATTTTACTGCTGAAACATCTGTCGTTGAGATCAACTCAGCTGTAATGACTACCGCTTGATTAAGGCCAGGCACGAGTGGTGCACGGGATATGGAATTGATAGCAGGCGCCCCTTCATTTCCATTAGCTGCACCTTGCGATGTAGTACCAGAAACTTTCCAGACGTCTGTGCCATCAGGAAATCTGGCATAAGATTGTCCATTGTCCAGATTTGGGAACTCAATAAAATCAATCAGCGTACCTGACGCATTTTTCAATGAAACTGATTCTCCAGCTGAGGAGAGTTTGAAGTTGGTATTCAAGCCTGTGCCCAAATCATTGCATAGCAACACAATGAATCCTTTGGCAGGGATGGAAGTGCCTGAAGGAATCTGATACTCATTACCACTATCTGAGATGGTGTAGCCGCTAATGTCTTGCGTAATTTCTAAGGCATTATAAAGTTCTACCCAGTCTTCACCGGAAGCAAAAATCTCATTGATAAAGACTCCTTCTGGCATTGGCTCAATGACTATATCTTCCACATCTTTTTTATCGCCACCACAAGCGGTGATCATTAATAATGGAAGAAAGATGCAGAGATGAAGAAAATATTTGTATCCTGAATTGGCAAGCATGAAGTAGCTATTAAATAAATGTGAAATAAATAAAGATGTCGCAATCTAGTACGTAAGCAGGACATCATTTAGTTGGCTCTAATAAGAGAATTATTTTTTCGAGTCATTTTATACATGAACGATCTGGTTTTAGATGAGAGGTCAGTTTGGTATATCACCAATCTTCTAATGGGGTATTTTCGTGCATCCAACTTAACTCTACTTCTTTCATAAACCAACTATAAGCATCGAGATCTGACACCCCCCAGTCTTTAAAATCTTTTAGACTTAGGAATAGCCGATTGGCGTTCTCGCTGTTAGGCGTTTTTAAGAGTAAATCCATGTTTTCTAGAAAATCGATTGGTTTGTGTGGACACTTCTCTAGATAATACAATAACCACTTATGATAGGGAAAGAGCACTCGGTTATGGGCGAGTATCACACGTCCGGCAAACAAGGCTAACTGAGAAGCTGCACGGGTTTTGGTGTAAGAATTCTCATGACGTTGGGCTTCACCCATGAGCCAGTTTTGAATAAAAGCCATGGAATAGAAAGACTTTATTCGTTTTTCATGTCCAGCCTCGAGATAAACCGGAATTTGGTTCAAGAGGCTTTCCAGTTCTTCTAAGTGCGAGAAAGCAAGGAAAGCACCATCAAAAGCAGCTCTGGAAGGTTCGTTGCCTTTCTTCGCCA
>CAYGPP010000077.1:0-15792 GCA_964351885.1 uncultured Marinoscillum sp. | reverse complement strand
CCACGGCTTGGAGGTAATTCATGTCTATGATCTTCCCATCTACATAACCACCTGGAAAGTCACATAGATCAGTTCTGTTGATGAAGAAATTCCCATTGGTAGTTCGTTTTCGAAATTCTTCGTCAGTTGCTACAATCATGAAGTCAACATCTGAGTCATCTCTAGCACACTGCTTAGCTACCGAACCACCAATAATGAGGGCCAAAAACCGTGGGTCATCTTTATAGGTATTGATCAGATTTTGAATGGCTCGTTGGTGATGTTCTTTTCTAAGGGGGGTCATTTGATTGGTATTTTAGGCTTAGACTCTCAAAATAGCTTTTGTTATTGAGTCCATAACAATCCGCTCATGCCTTTTCCCTATGGTAATTATTCAAAAACAGACCGTTTCGAGCTTACTCCTTTACAATTACATCTTCTTCCCTAGGCAGTTCCACAATAATCTCGTTTCTCCGATTGAGTACTTCATAAGGCGCATTGTAACCCAAGAAGTAAAACTTACCAGTATGAGGTATTCCCTCAGCGGCGAGTTCATCTGTAAGCTTGGCCTTATACTTTGCAATAGACTCATCATCAGCCCAGCCACCAAATTGGATAGCAGCCATCGTGCGTGAAGGAACTTCTTCAAAGATAATTTGAGATTCGTTGGGCTCAGGAAGCGTCTCCTTACTGTATTTCTGGGGCACTAAAAACATCATGGTCATGGAGTCTTCTAAGGACATACTGACAGGGGAGGTCATCGCTATTTTCTCATTGGACTTGTTTCCCCCAAAAATGTATCCAGCCAGCATCGAAAAGCCTTTGCTGGAAGCTTGCTTATACTCATTTGTAGAGAGCTTCACAGACGTAAAGAGACTTGCCTCATAACTACGAACCTCAAAGGCCTCATACTTCTTTTCAACCAAATAGGGATAAGTTTCGATATTGCGCTGAGTACTCATGGCAAATGATTGGATGACGATAAATACAAAGACAATTATTGCAATGATGATTAAAATAGGTTTCATGGACTGAATAATTTTTGGTTAGCACAATTACTATTACATGCTATCAACATCGTGAACATGGGATTTGTTCTTACATACTAAGCCTGACATGACAAGGAATATGAAAGCGCTGCATCAATCCGTATTCACATGACAAATGATAAAGCGCAAAAATCACCAATTAAAACCCCTTCCTTAGATTGAAGCATTCTCTGGGATATCGAAATCAGTGATCGAAGTGGTTTTGCTAGAGAATTGCTTATGCTTGAATTGGAGAGTCAGTTCCTCATCATTATTTAGTGCTTGTTTGTCTAGCATCAAGCTAAAGATGCGTGTATTTACACCACAGCTATTTTAAATCTAGGGTTCTATTATTAAAAAAACATCCTATTCTAATGGCAATGATTCGATAATATTCTCTTCCTCATAAAGCTATCTGACAACCAACCGTCTATTGATAACTGCTCCCTTACTGGTGAGAATGATGAGTAGGTAGGTTCCTTTCAAACCAGAGACATCCAATAATGCCTTCTTTGATGTTCCTTTATGGCTTTTGATCACGCTTCCAGTCATGTTATATAAGATGATTTCTTCAATTTGACTTTCGCTATTCAGCTCAATGTGAAGCTCGTTATCTGTTGGGTTGGGATAGATGAGAGGGGAAGGGTTTGTTTCCAAGTCGGCTTCAAGCACTATGGTGAAAGGAGATGGTTCAGGTGGCATGTTTTCATCCAACCAACTAAGACGTTCGGTAATCCAACCTTTGAACTGAACCACTACCTCTTCGTAGGTATCCGGTTGATCCCCAATCTCTGGGGTGCCTGTGTCAAACCCCAAGGTGGGCCATCGGGTGTAATGTCTTTGCTGAGCTCTGTCTACCAAAGCAGCCATGGAGTCAATCGAATGAAAAATACGTGTGGTATCGAGAACTGTTGAGCGCAATTCCCGATAGCGATCATTCAGTTCTTCTCGAAATTGTGGGTCTTGCATCATTCTGATGTACCAGCCGGGTGGTTTGATGTCACTTTGGCCTGAATAATTGAAGCGCCATCCTCTACCTCGCGTATATTCATGGTCTTTGTATGCCCAATCAAAATCCCACACTGGACCCGCATATATTCGAGGATCTTGGCTGTCCTTGTTTTTATAAAAATTTCTACTTTTTTTATAACCGTCCACATTCCGAGAAAACTCTGCAACAATAAAGTAGTCAATGAACGAAGGCACATCGATGTGCGTCCGATAGCCTTCTTCGGGATCTAGAAAATCTACTCCCCACAAGGCATCTTCAAATACTGAAACGGTAGTTTGTAGGTATGCTTTTTGTTCTTGGGTGATATCATTTTCGTCAGGGTAGTTATACACAAAACGGACACTGCTTCTTGGAAAATTTGGATTTTTGAAGTTTGCGATCCAACTGGTACTAGCCGTCCAATAGTCGATTCTGAAAATATATCCTCCGGTGAGATCATCACCACTATTTTCATCGCTGTTGAGTGTGGAAATATTTATTCTATTATCGTCTCGTTTGATTTTTTCGGTAAAGGCATAAATGCCTCTATAGTCGTCATCTATTATCACCTCACACAGCCTAATCCGAGGAGCATAGTTGCCCATAGATCTGAAAATGTTAAAGGAGAGGGCATTTCTGAAAAGCACTTTGTCATTGTAGTGGGACAACAAAATCCAATCATTTTCTTCAGGCATACCGAGTAGTGAGACATTCTTATTGCTTCCGTCTGGCTCTCTAGTCTCTATGCCATAGGGTTTTTGAGGATAGTTAGCTGATGATCTACCCCGAATTTCGATACCGATATCTCCGTGATACCCATTGGGAATGTCTGTCAAACGATTGTATTCACCTAAGCCATTGTCAATGACCTTCATATTGGCGGTGATCTTGGGTTCGTCTAATATGTTTTGCCCGTTGGTGTTGATGAGTATAAGTGGGAGTAGCGTGCTGTCGGGCGTATTGAATATTGCTTTTTCTTGTTGTCTGATTTGGGCGTTAATTTCTCCTTGTCCATGGCAGAAATTAACAGTGAGGACAAATAAAAGCGATACGAGTTGATTCATTTAATGGTCATATTCTGGGCGAAAAATGATTTTGTTGGTCGTTTATATTCGCAGGGTCATATATTTCAAAGTTGAAAATAGTAAATAATCGTAAGTTTATGGGCCATAAAAATAAAATAATAGAAAGTTTAATTCTTACGAATTGTAACTATGGAGTGGTATTGGCGAACATCATCATTCATAAGCTTACTATTCTGAGGCCTCTAGCAAGGTGCGTTTTATGATTGACTTGATTACTGAAGTGCTTAGCAAATGGAGATCGCAAGCTGGCTTATTGGAAGCTTAAATTTACCAGAGGTGGTCTTGTTCCATTTTTATTTAAGAACGAAAAATCACGAATTAGCCATTGCGATATTCAAGTTGTTTAAAAATAGGTTTTGATTGGAATCTATAATCTCCGCAAAGAACTTGAGTTGCTCTAGGATATGATTAGGCTAAATTGTTTGTCACAACTCTCATGTTCAAGTAAGGACAAGAATAATTAAAAGGCGTTGTGACTAAATCTCATGTCATCCAAGTATAAGACACCTTCATAGTTAGTCGCACTCAGTCCAACTTCAATGCGATCTTGAATCCAAATATCAAGTGGCATGTTCTGCCCTAGTTCATTTATTATCAATTGGTCGTCCTGCCAGACTTGAATTATTCCCTCCTCAAGCCCGTATTTTAAATGAATTTTCACTTTCACCCATTGATTCAAGGGGAAAACCACTTCATTATTTAACGGCTGTTTGTAAGTTATTTTTTCATTGAATTTATTTTCAACAGCTAGATGATTGCCTTTGAAAATCAACCTTGGACCAGGACTTCCTTCGAAAAAGGAAGATTCGAAATCAGCAATTGTTGTAGGCAGTACATCTTCAATAAAGTATCGAGCTTCAAACCAAAAATCATCTCCTTGTTTGAACAATACTAAAGTTGAGCTTATCGAACTCTTAGCTGTCACCATATCAGCACTTGGAGCCACGGAGAAAAATCGAAGCACTTGATTCGAAGGATCTGAAGGATCTGGGACTAGGTCGAATCTATTATCAATAAACTCACATGAACTATTAAGAATACAATTTCTTAGACTTATATAATCTTCTACTGTCTTCGTTGATGGGCTTTGCAGGGTGAAAGCTGAGAATAATTTACCCCTTTCATTTATATCAGTAATGAAAAGATCAATGGCTTCAGAATAACTGTCAAAATCTTCAATGAAAGATGCAAATGGTCTAAAGTATTGATTTTCTCCGGCAATCAATAATGTACCTGAGTCAGTTTCGATATAATGTTTGCTATAGAATCCCGGTTCAAAAAATTGATCCGCAAAATTGCATTCACCTTGTTTAACATAGTAAGCTTCACCATTTTCAAATACTCGAATTTGTCTTCCTTCCGTATCTGTATATTCTAAAGCAATTTTGCTCGATATGTCGCAACTTGATGCAAGGGGTTCTGGCTGATGGCAGGAAGTGAATAATATAGATGTAAAAAGTAAGCTCCCAAAACTGATTGTGATTATTGGAGAATAATTCATAGCGCTTTATTTGCTTGAAAAAGTAAATATTGACAGGAATTTATTTTTACTTTTAATCCCTTATCATCAACTCCCTAATGTGTCTTACGGGGGCATTGCCATAGCTTAGAAACTGCTCGTGAAACTCCTTCAAATTGAAGTCATCACCTTTGATTGCTTTGAGTTCTTCACGAAGTTCATAAATCTGAGAAAAACCCGTAAAGTAGGAGCTAAGTTGTACTGAAGATAGCGTTAGCCTTTTCCATTTATTGGAAGCTTCTGTTTGCTGTTGGAATGCATCTGTTACCATCAATTTCATTCCTTCTTCTTTATCTATTCCAAGTACGTGGTAGCTGTAGTCCAGTATGGTATTCGTCACACCACGAAGGTGCCATTTGTTTCGCATGAGCCACATCTCTGGGGAGTTTTCGTACCCTTCTTCTAGCATCATCAGTTCTGTATAGTTTGCCCAGCCTTCTATCATGGCTCCATTGCCCAGCAAGGATTTGATGACGCTCGGAGACTTATTGCCATATACCAGTTGCGTGTAGTGTCCAGGGATAGCTTCGTGGATGTTGAGGATCTGCAATATGTAGTGATTGTATTCCCTTAGGTAGCTTTCGGCCTCTTCGTCTGTATAGCCATCAAGCGGGGTGACGTTATAGTAAGTATCGCCATCTACATCATAAGGGCCAGGGCTGCTAATAGAAGCACCAGCACCTCCGCCACGCATGTAGGGAGGAGTTTCCCTTACGACTAATGGCTTGCTTGGATCTTGAGTCAATAAGTCATTATCCTCTACGAAGGCAGCCAATATTGGAATCTGTCGTTTGATTTCACCAAAGTAATCTTCTCTGCTTACATGCTTTTCTGAGATCTTATCAATCAGCATTTTGACCATTTCGATTTGATCAGCAGGTTTCTCAACTCCACTCAGATAATCATTCCAAAGGGTATCTGTGATCACGATCATTTGGCGGTGCAAGCTTGCCTTTTCTGCTAGTGCTTTGCTGTAGATTTCTTCTGCTGTGTAATCAGCGTTAATCTCCAGTTCATATTTTTTGAAGAACAGCTCTTTTCCGATTCTAGAACTTCGTGCCAAGCCATCTTTTAGTTCCAATTGGATGTTTTCAAGGTTGGTCACGTAGTTATTGATAGCCGCTTTGGATTCAGCTACTCGGGCTGTCAGTACCTGCTTGTCTTCTTCACTTAAGTTCGATTTTGATATCGAGTCAGTCAGTGACTCCCCCAAAACTTCCAGTCCACCTTTGTTTTGATCCATGGCCAGTTCTAGGTGCTCCATTGTAGGGATTTTAAGATTTTTAGTTCCTGATTGGTAGTATGCAGGCACCTGCTCCAGGAGACGTGAAAGGATCGTTAATCGAGTATCCAAATCAGCATAATCACCATTGATGATTGACCAAGCTCTATCGGCGATGTTATACTCTGAGGCATTCCATTCGTATGACTTAAAATCATTGATACTCCACTGCTGTCCTTCGATTAAGTTCTGAATCAGATAATAATCGATCTTATTCGCGTCACTCAAACCATCAACTTCGAAGGTCTCCAGCTTTGATTGAATGGCCTGTAAGGCTGCAAGTTCTTGCTGTCGGTTTTCAAGGGTATTAATTACCAGTATGGAGTCATATTCATGCAGTCCTGCCCATGAAGCCCACCCAGGATATTGTTCCCAGAGATCAGTTAGGAATTCCTCTTTGTAAGAATCAAAAAGCTCATTTTGATCATTAGACTGCTGAGAAGTATCCGAGCATCCCGAAATAATGGTAATTAGAGAAAGGAGGAGGATTGATAGCCTAATCATATTGGTAGGTTTTTAGTGAATACTAAGTTAGGAGAATATGGGGAATGACGTCAGGTGCTCTTGTGACATCACAGGTTTTATAAACGAATACGAATCACTCATCGTCCCTCCAAAAAAAGGATCAATACTCCCACAAAACTCCCTGATGAATTAGATTTGTTATATGGATATCACACTGCTTTTGGTGTTGGGAGTTGTGGCCTTGCTGTATGCCTCGGTGGGGCATGGTGGTGCTAGCGGTTATCTGGCATTGATGTCCATGTCAGGCATGGCGACCTCAGAGATTCGTCCCACTGCCCTGATGCTGAACCTGCTGGTAGCGGGGATCGCTTTCT
Source organism: uncultured Marinoscillum sp. (assembly GCA_964351885.1). GTDB lineage: Bacteria > Bacteroidota > Bacteroidia > Cytophagales > Cyclobacteriaceae > Marinoscillum. The sequence goes on along the minus strand of CAYGPP010000077.1, from coordinate 9,069 downwards.
ATCAGTTTCATAGAAACGGCCATTTCAAATGGAGTAGAACTTGGCCTTTTGTAATAGGTTCAGTTCCGGCGGCATTCATTGGAGGCATGATTGAGTTGCCCACTGCGGCTTTCAAAATGATTTTGGGTGTCTTTTTACTCCTCGCAGTTGTAAGAATGTTGATCCCGATCAAAGCTTCTTCTGAGTTTTTGGACTTTAATCTCTATTTGGGTGTGCTAGTCGGCGCTGCAATTGGTCTGTTTTCAGGTATGATCGGAATAGGTGGGGGCATTGTACTTAGTCCCGTGATCCTGCTATTGGGGTGGGCGGATGTGAAATCCACAGCCGCTACCTCGGCTTTGTTTATATGGGTGAACTCCCTAGCAGGATTGTCTGGTTACATGGCTATGGATCATTCGTTGACTTTTCAGTATTACCCCATATTTATCATAGCGGGAATCGCTGCGATTGTGGGTGGTTTTTTTGGGAGTTTTCATTGGAATCATAAAGTGGTGAAATATGTTCTTTCTTTTGTCCTGCTTATTGCGGCAGTTAAATTGATATTTGTTTTATGAGCGAAATGGTAGAGATAAAGCTTTTAGGTGTCCTTGCGGAAATAGCAGGAAGTGATACGGTAGCGGTCACTTTGTCTGCACCTATGGAGGTGAATGATGTCATTGATCTAGTTGTCGCTCAGTATCCAGCCATGAAGCTTGTGCAGTGTCAATTGGCTGTAAATCAAAAAATTATCTCACAAGGCTCGTGCAGTGGTACAGAAGAATTAATGCTAATGCCCCCTTTTTCTGGAGGATGATGGAATTGAACGACAAACAGTATCGAAAGTATAGTAGACAAATCACTTTGGACGAGATCGGTCAGTCTGGTCAATTGAAGTTGATGAGTGCCAAAGTACTTATTGTTGGTGTTGGAGGTCTAGGAGTACCTGCGCTTCAGTATTTGGCAGGAGCGGGAGTAGGAACAATCGGGATTATCGATGGTGATGTGATTGACTTGAGCAATTTGCAGCGACAGGTCATTTATTCTGAATTAGACTTAGGGAAACCAAAAGTAGAAGCTGCAGAAGCATACGCTAAATCTCTTAATTCAGAAATATGCATTCATTCCTATCATGAACATTTGACGTTTGAAAAAGCGTTATCCATTTTTCCAGAGTACGATATTATTATTGATGGGACAGATAATTTCGAAGCGCGATACCTGATTAATGATGCAGCAGTTAATACGGACAAACCAGTGGTCTCTGGAGCGCTGTTTAAGTATGAAGGACAATTGACTGTCTATCATTATCAAAATGGACCGACCTATCGTTGCTTATTTCCTAAAGAGGATAGCCTTGGCTTTGGTTGTAATGAAACAGGAATTCTTGGGCCAATGGCCGGACTGATTGGAAGCTTGATGGCTATGGAAGTGTTAAAGGTGTTGCTTTCAATTGGGGATGTTTTAAGTGGTAAAATTCAAGTTTTTAAAGGATTGACCAATTCATCTATGCTGATTGAATATACCCGAAACGAAGAAATGGTTATGTTGGCGCGAGCTCGAAAGCACAAAATGGAAAGAGTAGAAAATGAGTGATAAGAAACCTAAATCAATGCTTCTCGAAGGTGCTATTCCTCCAGAGAAGCTCACAAAATCAATTGTGAATCACCAGTCCAAAACGGATATAGGTGGACATAGCATATTTCTTGGGCAGGTTAGAGCGGACGAAGTGGATGGTCATACGGTCACGTCAATCACTTTTACTGCTGCTACTGAGATGGCAGAAAAGGTCTATCGAGAGATACGAGAAGAGGTTTTTGAAAAGTACGATTTGACTTGTGCTCACGTACATCATAGTTTGGGTAATATTAAGGTAGGTGAGTTGTGCTTCTATGTTTTCACTTCTTCCAAAAGACGGAAAGCTGCGATGGAGGCCACAGAGTATTTTGTAGAACAGATTAAGGCACGCGTACCTATTTTTGGTAAGGAGTATTTTGATAATGAAGCGTCTCAATGGAAGGTTAATTCTTGATTGGAATTTGTTGGTAGGTGCTAATGTAGATATGTATTAAGGTCTTTGTGTTTTGAGGATCTTTAATAGTTTTAGAATTTAAGAAATGGTAGATATAACTCACAAATCCAATACCCTGCGAATTGCTGTGGCTCAAGCAATAGTTAGGGTGAGTGCACAAGCAACGATTGATTTGATCAAGGCGGATAAAGTGCCCAAGGGAAATGTATTCGCTATGGCGAAAGCTGCTGGTTTTCTAGGAGTGAAGAAGACGCCTGAGTTGTTACCGGATTGTCATCCATTGCCAATCGAGGCGACTGAAATCAATTATGAAATCAATGGCCTAGAAATCTCTATCGAAGTGATGGTCAAGACTGTTTACAAAACTGGTGTTGAAGTAGAGGCCATGCATGGTGCAAGCATTGTGGCGCTTACGATGTATGATATGCTCAAGCCCGTTGATAAGGGAATTGAAATTGGAACAATCCGATTACTTAAAAAGAAAGGTGGAAAATCGTCGTTTGATCCGAAGACTAAAGGCTTGACCGGTCATGTGGTGGTTTGCTCAGACACCATTGCCAAAGGTGAAAAAGAAGACAAAGCAGGCAAAATGATCCAATCAAAATTGGAAAGTTTTGGTATGGAAAATATCGAATACTCCATAGTCGCAGATGAGCCTGATCAGATCAAGACGATCGTTAATAGCAATGATAAGTCGCTGCTGATATTTACAGGTGGTACGGGAGTTGGTCCGAGAGATATTACTCCTGACACCTTGTTGCCTTTACTTGACACCCGCTTGGATGGAGTGGAAGAAACCATGAGGGCATACGGTCAAGGACGAATGCCTTTCGCCATGCTATCAAGATCAGTAGCGGGAATTAAAAACGGGAATGTAATATTGGCGGTTCCAGGATCTACCAATGGAGCGAGAGAAGCTATGGATGCAATTCTGCCTGGCTTGTTTCACGTGTTTCATGTACTAAAAGGAGGAAGACATGACTGATATTCGTGATTCTTTTCAACGTATACATAACTACCTCCGCATCTCGGTTACGGATCGTTGCAACTTGCGCTGCTTTTATTGTATGCCAGAAGAGGGCATTGATTTGACGGAAAAATCAATGGTCATGAACTATGATGAGATCATTGGAATAGCTAAGAATTTCATTGATTTGGGTGTTGATACCATTAGGTTAACCGGCGGAGAGCCTCTTGTCCGTAAGGGAGTTGATCAATTGCTTGAGCAGCTGGGGGAGCTTCCGGTTAGACTCAAAATAACTACGAATGGTATTCTTCTCGATAAATTTTACGATCAGTTTGAACGCATTGGATTAAAGGATTTGAATATTAGCCTAGACTCTCTAGATCAAGTACAAGCCGCATTCATCACCAAGCGTGATTACTTCAATCGAATCATGTCGAATATTGAAGAAGGTTTAAAAAGGAGATTCAATATTAAGTTGAATATCGTTTTGATTAAGGGTGTAAATGATAATGAGATAGTTGATTTTGTGAAGCTGACCAAATACAAAAAACTGTCCGTGAAGTTCATAGAATTCATGCCATTCAAAGGCAATAAATGGGATTGGTCGAAGGGTGTAAGTGAGGATGAGGTATTGAATCATCTCGGAACCTTAGGGAAAATTCAACCATTGATTAATCCGCCACATAGTACTTCCTCTAATTTTCAGATTGCAGGTCACCAAGGCTCGTTCGGAATAGTGAGCACAATCACCAAGCCATTCTGCGCAGACTGCAACAGGATTCGCTTGACTGTAGATGGGAAGATGAAAAACTGCTTATTTGCTAATGATGAAGTGGATTTATTAACGGCTTACCGTAGTAGTGAGGATATCAAACCACTCATTTTGAAAACCATTCTTCTGAAGAAATATTCAAGAGACGGGATGGATGTAATGGATAAGTCGAAGTATGAAAATAATAGAAGTATGACAGCTATTGGAGGATAATTAGAAAATTGAGGATTGAGAATGAGGAATGAAGAATTGAAAGTGGAGAATGGGAAATAGAAAGTTTGTATTGTTGAGTTGACAGTTTAAAAATATTGATTAGGACGGTATCAGTATTCAATGACGTTTTGCTAATGCTGTTTGGATGTCATAGCGAACGTAGTGAAGCTATCTTTCGTTAAATTTTTCCTGCTTCTACAATGTCTTCTAAACCTGTTCAATGTTTGGTTCTTCCTAACTTCTCGGCGTTTAGTTCTCATTAATTGTACTCGAATGACTCCAAAAATTTTGCTTAGAAATCCTACATTATGATCAATATAGAAGAAGCAAGACGGTTAGTGGCTGAACAAAGCGTGAGGTTTAACAGTGAATGGATCAATGTCCCGGAATCTATCGATCGAACACTTGCAAAGACAATAGCATCTCCACTGGATTTACCGCTTTTCGATAACTCAGCCATGGATGGTTATGCCGTATCAGGTGAGTATGAATCGTATGGCATAGTTGGAGAAGTAGCTGCTGGACAGAGCGCGGATTTCAAATTGAATGATGGGGAAGCAGTTCGGATATTCACAGGGGCACCTTTGCCTCAAGGGACGACATCTATTGTGATTCAGGAGGTAGTAGAAGTGAAGGGTAATTCCATCCAATTACAACAACCAACTGTTTTAAGTGCTAATATCAGACGGAGAGGAGATGAGCTGAGGAAAGAATCTAAGATTTTCGATGCTGGATATGTTTTGAATGCGGCGGGAGTAGGTTTGCTATGCGCTCTCGGGATCAAAGAAGTGCAGGTTTATAGCCGACCAAAGGTGGGTATTCTGGTTACCGGAAATGAGCTAATTGCAGTTGGTGAAACACTACAGCCCGGACAGATTTATGAAAGCAACAGTGCCACTCTAAAGTCTGCTTGTTGGGAATTGGGAATTACTGAAGTAGTGATTCACAGAGTCCATGATGGCCTAGAAGCCACAACGAATTCAATCGATGAGTTGTTGGGGTCAGTGGACGTTCTGCTGGTGAGCGGAGGCATCTCCGTAGGAGATTATGATTTTGTGAAAGAGTCGTTAGAAAAACTTGGAGTAGAAGAGGTCTTTTATAAAGTGTCTCAGAAGCCAGGTAAGCCACTTTATTTTGGCAAGGGAGATAGGAAGTTCGTTTTTGCACTTCCTGGCAATCCCGCTTCATCGCTCAATTGTTTTTACGTATACGTCAGTTCGCTCCTTTGCAGAATGATGGGAAAAGAGGAGTCTAATCCAGTGAAAGCAACACTAGGTCACGATCAGATTGTGAAAGGCACACGACCAACTTTTTTCAGATCCACAATGGAAGGCAATCAGGTTGATATCAAAGTAGGTCAGAGTTCTTCTATGCTCCATTCGTTTGCGCTGGGCAATGCGTTGACACTGTTGCAACCTGGAGAAAATATGGCTGGTACGGAAGTTTTGGCTTGGAGGTATTGATAAAGGCGAGTTTATCTCAGACAAAAGTTCTACTCAGGCCTTACTGTATCTAACCTGAATCAATCCAGAGGCATAATGGCGCGTAGAGTCCGCTTGGATTTTGATCGAATCTGTGCCGCCGATGAACAGTCGCTTGCCATCACCTAACAAGATCGGGATTACGGAAATAATGTATTCATCAATGAGATTGTGATCCATAAGCAGCTTAACCAATTGTCCACCACCATCACAGTAGATGTGTCCGCCAGATTCCTTTTTCAAGCGCTCAACCAATTCTTTTATGTCTCCATTATAGAATGTGATTCCTTTCTCTGATTCCTTTTTTTGACGAGTAATGACATAGCATTTGTACAGATCCGCTTGAGGGAATTCACCGCCAGTAAGTTTTAGGATAGTTTCGTAAGTCTTATTCCCTACAATGTAGGTGTCGACTTGCTCTGTAAATTCAGAATATCCATAGTCCTCGCCAGTTTTTTCCACCATAGATAGCCATGAGATATCATCGTCTTTTGTAGCCAGATAGCCATCGAGACTCATGCTGATATATAGGATTAATTTTCGATCGGCCATTTTTTGTAACGTTTTCTGAGTGTGTGGTTTGTGCGGATAAGATAGCTCAAACAATTAGAACAACAATTGTTATTAAACCCGGATTATTCATTAGAAAAAATGAATAATTGACGAAAATGCTGTTCCCAGCATTTTGTCAGGGTTAACCGCTACGGCCGTCCAGACATTTGAGAATCACCAAATAGGTATTTCATAAAATACGTAACTGACTGATTTTCAAATCGTCTGATTGTGCAATAGTTCTCTACTGCATAATTGCGGTTAAATTATAACCTTATGTCTTGCTTAATCGAACCGATGAAAAGTAGTTTTGCACCATGACTATCGAAGAAGTTCACCAGTTGATTAGAAGTAGAAGGGCTGTGTATCCAGCGCAGTATAAACCCAAGGTAATTCCCGATCAGTTGATTAAGAATATCCTAGAGAATGCCAATTATGCTCCTACTCATAAGCTTACTCAGCCATGGAGATTTAAGGTAATCAAAGGAGTAAAACAAAAGGAATTCGGGGTTTTTATGGCCGAAAAGTATCGTTCCCTGAATATCGGCGAGTTGTTCTCGGTTGCTAAGTATGAAAAGCTCAAAATGAATCCGCAAAAGGCAGGTGCGGTGATTGCCATCTGTATTCAGCGGGATCTGAAGAATCGAGTTCCAGAATGGGAGGAGATAGCCGCTGTGTCAATGGCGGTTCAGAATATGTGGCTTACTGCGAGTGCTTACGGTATTGGGAGTTATTGGAGTAGTCCAGGATTATTGGAACATTTTAGTGAATTCGAGTCGCTCGCTCCAGGCGAACGATGTATTGGGCTCTTTTATATGGGCTACGCAGATCAGCCGAAAGTATCTCCTCCAAGGACTTCTATTGAGGAGAAGGTGAAGTGGTTGTGATTATTTAGCAACGAGTGAGTTAGGTAAGGATAAGTCCTTAGTCTTTCAAAATAACCCTTTTGTTTTTTTGATCAAATTGAATCCCAAGGGGTGTAAATACAATCTGCAAAGCAGAGTTTAGGTCATCTTTTGGTACAGATCCACTGAACCTACGGTCCGAGTTAACACCACTTTTTTCAAATGTCAAATCGTATTCAGAGGCTAAACTGATGAGCACTTCGTTCAGTGGTGCATTTGAGAATTTAATTTCGCTACCTATCCAAGAAGGAGTAGCGTCAATGATGGATGTTTTTTCTTCCCAATTTCCTTCATGAAAGAGAATGGCTTCTCCACCATTTACATCTTGACTACTATGATCATTGGCAGTGGCTCTCACTTTGCCCGTGTAGCAAACTACATCTAAAGACTCATCGTAAGCATTCACATCGAAAGTGGTCCCTAGTACTTCCACATCCCCGTTGGTGCTTAGCACCTTGAAAGGACTTCCTGGTTCTACATCGAAGTAGGCCTTGCCATTTAATTTGACTTGACGCAGGTTTTTATCCCATTTCGATGTTTTCCAAGATACCCTAGCATTTGCGGATAGCGTAACTCTTGACAGTCCATCAGGTAGTGTGATTTCTTTAGTCTCTCCAAATGATGCCATGTGCTCTACACGGTCAGAAGCAGTCAAAAACCAAAGACTCAAGAATGCAACGAGGGAGATAGAAGCGGCTATTGAAATAGCTGTCCATTTACTCATTTTAATCACTTTGGTTTCTTTCTCTTTATTGGGAAGCTGAAAGATAACCTCCTCATTATCAGGTGTCCATTGATCAATCTCGTTGAGGATTTGCTGGTATTTTAATAACTCAACAGCACCTCTCTCTTTTGAGAGCTCCTCATCCGATAATTCTCCGTTGAGCCACTTGGTAAGTATTTTATCTTCTTTGTTATCAGACATGATAAGGATGTTTAACTACTATTAGAACGGTGGTCATCTTAAATACCCTACTATATTTTTGAATGATTTAGTTCGTCTAATTGGTCACGAAGATTTTTCAATGAATTGGAGATGTGTTTTTCCACCATCTTGACAGATATGTCCAATGTGACAGCAATCTCTTTATTCTTCATTTTATCTATTCGGCTGAGCAAAAACACTGAGCGTTGCTTCTCGGGCAGAGAAGATACAGCAACCTCTAGTCGCTCTTTGAATTCATCATGTTGATAAATGAATTCCGGATTGGTCTCCAATTGTGCCTCGGACCTGTTTTGTCTGTACTCAAATTTGAGTACCACTTTCTGATGGTCATAATTGTCAAGGAATAGCCTATTTCCAATAGTGAATAAGTAACTTTTTACCTTTTCGAATGTGACTTTACTACAATTATTCCACAGCCTAATGAACGCCTCTTGCGCAAAGTCTTTGGCTTGTTCTAAATCACCGCACTTATAGAAAAGAAAATTTTGAAGGCTCTTTGCGTGCGTCTGATGTACTTCCTGATAGGTTCGATCTTCACATAAGGAAGGATTACTCATAGCAATTTGTTGGTGTTTGACTAAAGGAAAACTCAAATATAGTAACAAGACATAATCAAGGAGTTGAAAAATAAAGGCGTGCATCAATTTATACTCAATTGATAACACCCCTTCACCGCTTTACTAACCAAATAACTAACGGACATTTTTGAGATTACTTATTCTAAAGACGTGAAGTTTTATTGATTTACTCTATTTTAAAAATTGGAGATATTACAATTAACGAATGTGCACGGATAGAAACCCTAGCTTACCAATAATGGGTTATATATCTAACCAACAATGCGAGTTGTGCTTTTCACTCATGATTTCCTTCTTCTACAGTTTCGTAAGCAGGGGCAGGTTTGAAGTGATAGCTTCAATGAAGTGCTTGTTTCATAGCATCTCATATTTTTTCAATCAAGGGTTCTGTAATTAAACGATCGAGGGGTTGAAAAAAAGCTCAGAATACATCGTCAGAACCAACCACTACTCTTGCTCAATGCGCTCAACAAGTTTCTGAAGCTGTTTGAGGCTTCTGTTGAAAAACTGATAACGTATCGTTTGAGAAACTCCGGAAATTAGATTTGATTTACTGATGATCGAGTCTAGCCAGTCTTGAGTCTCGTCAGCAAATGCTTTGTGTTGTGTATTAATCGATCCACATGTGAGTTGATCTAGGTATATTC
>CAYGPP010000076.1:0-18196 GCA_964351885.1 uncultured Marinoscillum sp. | reverse complement strand
GGTGATGACTGGGTATTGGATTCGGGGTTGACTAATGTATTCAACTATGATCTGAAAGTATTGGGGTTGTATGCAACAGCAGCTTATGAAGGGGAGAAGTGGGGAATTAAAGGAGGCCTTCGTTTGGAAAATACGGACTTGACTACCTTTTTGGAAAACACCAACGAGCGGAATGTTCAGCGATTTAACAACTTCTTTCCGAGTGCCCATACCTCTCTTAAGGTACGCCAAAACATTTCTATCCAAGCGGGCTATTCACGTAGGATATTCAGACCAAGACTTTGGGATTTGAACCCATTTTTCAATGTGCGGAACAATTTCAGCATCCGTTCAGGAAATCCGTTATTACTACCAGAGTTTACAGATTCATATGAGTTGGCTGGGATCGTAGATTTGGAAAAAACATCTTGGAGTGTGACCATCTATCAGCGTCAGACAATTGATGTGATAGAGCGAGTTTCCATTTTTGAGAACAATGTAAACACCATCAAGCCATTCAATATAGGCACCAATGCGTCAACAGGTCTTGAAATAAATGGCAAGTATGAGCCGTTTGATTGGTGGTCTGTTAATGGAGATTTTAATTACAACTATTTCGTAAGAACTGGACAATTTGAATCGGTAATCTTTGATTTTGACGCCTATCAGTGGTCCACTCAAATCAATTCGAAATTTAAGCTTCCAGCTAAAACGGATTTTGAGGTAACCGGAAACTATCAGTCAAGGGTGCAAACATTTCAGTCTGAAATATCGGACATTCTGTTTTTGGATTTAGGTATTCGCAAGAAGATTATGAATGGTAGAGGGGTGATTAGCGGAAGTGTACGTGATGTATTCGCATCCAGAAAACAGATCACCACTACAGATCAAGAGGACTTTTATCTATTCAGTAGTGGGCTCAGAGGTCGATTTATTACTTTGGGATTTAGCTATGGTTTTGGCAAAGGGGAAGCCATGGAGTACGCCGGCAAAAGGAGGTAGGGGTAATTAGTAGTAGTCAGCTACTTAGTGTTTACGTAACTTCATGTTGATCACTATTAATATGTTGTGGGATCCTTATGATGGAGTGTTCCTTGCTCATAAGCGTATGCCAGCTTGATCAATGTGGGCTCAGCATACATTCTACCCAAAAACTGAATACCTGCTGGAAGGTTACCTTGTGTATATCCCATAGGCACCGTGAAGGCTGGCTGGCCTGTGTGCGGGCTTATAGTCTGGTTGTTGTCACCACCATATTCCTCTTCAAATTTGGCAATGGTAGCTGGAGGGTTGTTCCAAGACGGATAGATCAATGCATCCAGATTCAATGAGTCCATCATATTCTCAATCGCTTCTCGAAACGCAATTCGTTGTGGATCTGTATAAGCGTCTAAGCAAGCTAAATCTGCCTTTCCCCATCGTCCGTTTATGCTAGAGTAAGCGTCAAGCCTACGCTGTGCAAATTCATTATTGGTGCCTACAGCCATGATATCTTCAAGATTGATTAAAGAATCATCTTTTACATAATCTTGTAGGAATTTTTCCAAATCTTTCCTGAACGTTCCACACCATTGGTTTTCACTGAGCGTAGTGAAATCTGGAATAACAACAGGATCGATGATTTCCGCTCCGAGCTTTTCCAGATCGGCAATAGCTTCATCAAAAAGAATATGAATGCCATGATCAGTAGTGCTATCCATCATTTCTCTCAAGACCCCAATTCTAGCGCCTTTGAGTCCATTTTTGTCGAGGTATTGAAGGTAGTCTGCTGCTGATTTCCCCTCAGAGTATTTTGTGATGTTATCATCGGCATCTATGCCTGCCATTACTTGCATCATGCGCGTTGCGTCTTCCACAGTTCTGCACATTGGGCCAACGACATCATTTCTAAGAAAGAGCGGCACTATCCCACTTCTGCTAATCAATCCTAGCGTGGTTCTAAACCCCACCAAAGCACAGTGCGAAGAAGGTCCACGAATTGAGTTTCCGGTATCCGTTCCCAGTCCGCCCAAACCAATACTCACCGCTACTGATGCGGCGGTTCCACCGCTAGAACCAGCTGGCACAAAATCTAGGTTATATGGGTTTCGAGTGGTCCCAAATGTAGAACTCTCAGTGTGCATAGGGGAGAATGCCCATTCTGCCATGTTTGATTTGGCGAGCACAATAGCACCAGCATTGACAAGCTGATCTATGATGAATGCATTGTCTTTAGGATAGTAATTCTTAAGTGCTATTGACCCTGCAGTAGTGGGCAGTCCAACTACATTGATATTGTCCTTGACTATGATAGGCACACCATGTAGCGCCCTCAGTTTACCTGTTTCTTGAAATTCTTTATCTAAAGACTTGGCTGTAGTCAGCGATTCAGGATTCAGGTAAGTGATTGCATTAATCGCAGGGTTCAATTCCTCAATGCGCTTGAGATAAGCTTGCACCAAATCTTCACTTGTAAAGTCACCAGCAGTATAAGCCTGATGCGTTTTAGCTATGGTTAGTTCATTAAGATCGATCTCCATCTGTTCCGACTTTGAGCAATTAAAGAGGACTAAACTTAGCGCGAGGAGTAGGGTTGTTTTATACATAGGGAATTGATTAGGATATTGTAAAGTAGGTAAAACCTTCATTGAATAGAAGCCTAAGTATTACCGATAAAAATGCCTACGTAAATTTATGAATTCTCATCTCTAGATTTCGATGAGAAATACTCAGACATAGGCTCGAAGTAATGCTCAATCCATCCTTTCTTATAATCTGATTGTCCTTCAGGGATATTGGAATGTGTCAGTGTCAGTTGACAGCCTTCTTCTAACTCTAAGAACTCAAGTTCTAAAATTGAGTCTGGATCTTCTTCTTCAAACTCTGTCGTTCTCCAACGTTGAGTGATTTTTTCATATAAGACAAGCGATGTATTGGTTCCAGAAATGTAACCGTCCCAAGCAGAAAATTGACCATTTATTTCATCTGAACATTCGGCTTCTCCACCGGTCATGGCAGCATGTACTTCACTATTGAGCCAAGCTTGGAATAAGGTCTTAGGTTTTACTGGGAATGTCTCTTTTATTGAAAATGATACTGCCATATTTATCGATTTAGAATGAGTTAATTCAGAAATCTAGACTGATTGCAGTTCTTATGCAACCTAATACTTGTCACCGAATACTGATTTTTGAGCAAATAGACATTAGAAACTAAACAGTAAAGTCTTACTGAAATCGGATTTCATATAGAAATGCACCGCTTGGTAACTCTTCTTTTGATTGGGAAAATCCACATTTCTCTAAGACCTTGATAGAGCCGATATTATCCTTTTCTACCCCTCCTGAGATTGAGTTAATCTGTCCGGATGATCTTGCCCACGCTACGAGTCCTTTGATCAACTCGGTTCCGATTCCTTTTCCCCAAGTCGATTCTGCCAAGAGATATCCAAGTCTCAACTCACTCTTTTCTTCGCTTTCATACAGGAATAGGAAACCAATGATTTCACCACTGTCATCAAGCCTTATGCGGTAGAAATGACTCTCATCTAACCTATAGGCTATCCATTGATTTGCTTTGTCTGATGTGTTGATATTCTGCCATCCGTCTGGCAATGCCTTAGTCACATTTGGAGTCAAGATACTCGTGACGTAATTAGATAAATTTGAGTGAGAACCTATGAATTTTCAGTTGACCAATGATATCCGATCGGTGCTAAAAAGTAGCTTTTGATTTAGAAGTTTCATGAGGTCAGCACTGGTAATATTCTGGATAACCGTATTCATCGATTAGACGAAATCTATAATCGTTAGTTGCCGGAATCATTTCTGTTAAAGTTGCAATATTCAATACCACCCAAAAAGAGTCAAGGCTCCAATCATCATTAGGCAAGTAGATAGAGTGACCTGAATAGCTAAAATGGCTACAAAAGATGCTCTGAAGTATTTCTTTTTGTAGTTCAGTCCTTTGTACGGAATCAGCGCAACCAAGGTACCGAGGATTAAGCCAAGTAGGTTGAGTCCGATCAAGTTGGCATTCAGGGCGGAGAGGAAATTTTCTAATACGCTTGATGAGCCTTTAATTAATAAAGCAAAGAGTATAGTGTTCACTAAAATCAAAAATGCTACCCTAATCAAGTACTTTTTCTGGTCAGCTTTTAGGTTGGCCAATATTTCTTCTGGTGTCTCAGTTTCTAGCGTTACCTTCTCTTCTAAATTAGCTTTTTCACTTTCTGTAAGTGGTCGGGTAGTGAATATCTTTTTTTGCCTTTTGTACATATTGAGTTGTCTGATGGGTTATCCTAACATTAACTTATGAATTAACCATTATAATCACTTTCGAAAGTAGTGTGTTTGAGAGAGATATCTGAGCAAATCAGACTAAGTAATTGGATGATCCAAAGGTGCATTTATCAGAATCGTTAATTCTTCTTTTTCCGATTTTCAATGTTTGCTTTAACGTTTTCTTAAATCCCAATAAGACTTATTTATATGGTTAAAGTTGTAAGATCTGACCAAATATCAATACCCCGGATTTTGCTCGAGGATGAATTCTCCATTTGGCAATGTCCCAACCAACAAAATATCGTCCAATGGAATTGGAAGCAATTCATCTCTTCCTACCGTGAATCCGTCCAATTTCTCAGCGGCATCTCCCCACCTTACCAAATCATGGAAGCGATTCCATTCGGTAGCCAGTTCTAACCTACGCTCCAACTTTAAGTTCTCCATTGTTAGTGGAACGGGCTCCAGCTCAGCACGAGCACGAACTTGGTCGAAAGCACCTTGCCCATCTCCAGATGCGCCATTGGCGACTGCCTCACCCAAAATCAGAAGAATTTCTGCATATCTCAAGACTTTCTGGTTAAGTGAGGAAAATTGATAGGCAGGGCAATGCTCATAGACCTCTTCTGGCGTCAGAAAATATTTCAGCGAATAGTGAAAATCACTGCCATATCTCTGACCATCGGCAGTTGGGAGGTTGATCCATTCATCAAACCATCCTACTGGAATCGGGTTCGCTGGCAGACTATCTTCTTTGACCGTGGAGACTGCCGATTCCAGTAAAGGAGAATCGAATTCATGCCCCTCTTGCATGATGGTGGCATCTCTACGCTCTTGATCTCCAGCGTCATTGAAGGCTTGGAGTAACTCTGGCGTTATTAAATTGTAGGACCAGCCGTATGCATACTTAGTTTCAAATGGTGGCGCAAAATATTGTAGGGTCAAGCTGGTTCTTGAATTTGGACTCCACGGACCACCCATGGTTCTCTCGTTGAAGTACGTTATTTCAAAAAGTGATTCTACACCGTGTTCGTTTGTTATTTCCCAGTTATCACCATAATTCTCTTCTAAACTATAATGGCCCAAATTAATAATAGCTTGAGCCATATCAGCTGCCAGTTGCCATTTCTCCTGATATAAATAAACCTTTGCGAGTAGACCCATACTCGCCCCTTTAGTTGCCTTATACAGTTCATCTTGAAATAAAGGCAGATTAGCTACAGAATACGCAAGGTCAGACTCAATCTGCGCATATACCTCGGGTATAGATTTTCTCTTAATCTGATTAGGGTCTGTTATGTCTGCGGGTTCATCGCCAAATAGCGGAACACCTCCGAAATTCTTCACCAATTCGAAGTAATAAAAAGCTCTTAAAAACTTCGCCTCACCAAGATAAAGTGCTATTTCCTGTTCACTCAGCTGATTATCATTCACTTGAACCAATCCATGGATGATCTCATTAGCCTTCGCCACACCCGCATAAAATTTCGTCCAGATCGCCTTCACATCAATTTGGGTAGACGTTAGGTCTACAAAATTTTCCAAGCCATGTGACCAAGCCTGAAAATTATGATTTTCCAATATCACATCATCAGACCGAACATCCGTATAGAGGTAGGTCATGCAATTCCCAGCGGAATGATAAGCGTCCGCTCGCATGGGCTGATAGGCTCCTGCCAGTATCAACCTAATGTTATCTGGATCAGCAAAATATTCTTCACTCAATATATCCGAAATAGGTTGTTCGTCAAGAAAGCTATTTCCACACGAAAGACAAAATAACCATCCAATCACATAAAGCACGTTTTTCACCTTCTTCATTTAAAATGCGATTTGAATTCCTCCAATAATTGATTTAGCCTGTGGGTAAAACCCGCGATCAATTCCTACATCTCGAGGATCCCAATTAACCCCGATCTCAGGGTCAAATCCTGAGTATCTTGTCAGTGTAATCAAGTTGTTGCCGCTTAGATAAATTCTGACTTTGGATAACCTGATTTTTTCAGTGATTTCGGTTTTCAGCGTATATCCAATGGAAATGCTTCTAAGCTTAAGAAAACTGCCATCTTCAATGTAATAGTCCGAATATTCGTTATTAACTACTTCATTAGCTGAAGGTCTCATGATTTTGCTGTCGGGATTCTCCGTAGACCAAGCATTGAGGACTCGCTTGGTTCGATTGGTATTGGCAATCCAGTAACCCATGGATGCATTTACAACATCATTCCCTGAATAGCCTGAAGCAAATATATTTAGATCAAATCCCTTGAAATCCATGTTTAGACGGATACCAAAAGTCCTATTGGGATAAGCATTGCCAATTATTTTTCTATCATATTCCGGATCAATTTCTCCATCGGGAACGCCATCAGGACCACTCAGGTCTGTATATACCGGATTACCTATTTCATTCAAACTATCTATAACATATCCATAAAAACTGGCTATAGGGGTGCCAACATCTGAATACGTTAGTTCTGGTGATCCGTCGAAAGTACGTGTACGAGCCCCGGTAAGCGGCAGGCCACCGTTCAGGTCTGTGATTTCATTTTTATGGAAACCCACATTCGCATTTATATCGAAATTTAAATCACCAATATTATTGCGATATCTTAGCGATACTTCTAAACCCTTGTTACTTACTGTAGCAGCATTCCTGATTGGAGTTGGCAATCCGGTAAACGACGGATTTGGATAAGCAACCAACATGTCCTTGGTACTTTTGAGATAGTAATCCATAGTCAGAGCGAATCTATCATCAAACATAGTGAGGTCAATTCCTATGTTGGTTTGAGATATTTCCTCCCATTTAATGTCTGGATTAAAATCTTGCTTGTGCGGTGTAACAGAGCCTACCACTCCCTGCAATTGATATCTATCGGCCCATTGATACGGTTGTATTCTATCATTGCCATTCACGCCCCAGCTTCCTCTTATTTTCAATAAATCTACTGCCGGAATTTCAAAAAATGACTCATCAGACAGAACCCATCCGGTGCTCACTGACGGGAAAAACCCCCATCTATTACCCGGTCCAAATTTGGAAGAACCATCTGCACGTAACGTGAAACCAAAAAGGTATTTTTTATCAAAGTGATAATTGATGCGACCATAATATGACATGATTGTATTTCGAATTTCCCATGGAAGAAATTCAGTGAGGGATGCAGTATCCACATGGTGTTTGAAGGATACTTTTTCAAAACTATTGATGGAAAAATCCCATCCTGTCCTGCCCGTAGAGCTAGTTCCATCCTTCAAAAAACTCATCCCCATCACCGCATCTAAATGATGATTAACGAAAGATTTTTCGTATCTCAGGTACCCCTCCCATTGCCAATTTATTTCTTGGTAGGATTGCTCATTGAGCGAGTTGATATCATTATCGAATGAATGGCTGTAAGCAAATCGTTCAGTAAATCCCTTCTGGTCTATTTTCCTAATTAAATGTCCATAAGATGTATTTAAAGTTAGATAGGGCGCCATTTCATAGCTCAAAAGAACGTTACCAAAGAGTGTATTTATGGTAGCCAAATTGGTCGTGTGTTTCAATCTAACTACTGGATTTCCAATCTCAGAGATGTTAGAAAGCGGAACGCCATTTGCACTGATCTGTTTTGAATCTCCGGGGTTAAATGGTTCTCCGTTTTCGTCGTACACGGGATATATTCCTGGTAGTGACGCTACCGCTGACATCAACCAGGAATGATCACTGTTCTCAGCGATATAATGCCGGTCTATGTCTGTGTAAAACCCAATAGTTGATATTTTCAATTTGCCTACTTCCGTTTGCAGATTGAGATTGACTGTGTTTCGGGCAAAGTCGGTATTACCTATGATTCCACCTTGATAAAGACTGCCCGCTCCCAGATAGTATGATGTTTTGTTTTTCCCCCCGGACAAACCAACATGAAATTCTCTTATAGGTGCATCATTGGTAATTTCCCTGATCCAGGTTGTATTCGGCAATAAAGCTATTTGTTTGTCATTAAAAGGGAAGCCCTCTGTAGATCCATGGTAATAATTCCATACCCAAGTGTCGTTATAATACTGAGCGTATTCCCTGCCGGTCAAATAATCTCCTTCTGTAACCAAACTTTGAACTCCAGCATAGCTCAAGATATTTCCGTGTATCCATTTCCCGGTCTGTCCCTTTCTTGTGGCTATACTAATCACACCGTTTCCTCCTCGGGCACCATAGATGGCACTTGATGCCGCGTCTTTGAATATTCCTACAGATTGAATGTCATTGGGATTGAGCGCGCCCATATCTGGTAATTGAAACCCATTGAGAAGCATTAAAGGAGTGGCATTATCTGCTGTTCCCACTCCCCGCATTCTCACGGTCATAGGAGCGCCAGGGGAACCCGATTGCTGAAGAATGACAAGAGAAGGGTCCATTCCTTGTAAGGCTCCCTCGATACTTGGGACTGGCCTATCCTGAATCAGGTGGGTGGCTTTGATTGAGCTAACTGAATTAGAAACCAAACGTTCATTTTGGTTTTGTCCATACCCTGTAATTATCAGCTCTTTCAGTCGCTTTGTGGATTCTGATAACGACAGGTTAAAGTTTGTTTGTGAACCAATCGGGATCTCCAAAGTTTCAAATCCCATGGAGCTAATGGTCAGTGATTCAGCATTATTTGATAATGGCAACCTAAACTTCCCATCGACATCTGATGTAGTGCCATATGTAGTGCCTGTGATCATAATGGTCACTCCAACTATTGGCTCATCATTTTGATCATAGGTAGTCCCAGTTATGAAGAACTCTGCTTGCCCGTAAGAAGTTATCGCAATCAATATCATTAGTAGACCCAATAGCCATTTATGAATTGATGTTATTAACCTTTTATTTCTCATTCAATTTCTCAATTTCAAATTGTTGAACCCAAATTTCGAGCTGATAGAAAGTTTTGTAATTATGATGATTTGATTGGTTCCGTACTTTTACAATATAGACATTTCAAGCAGTTTTTTTAGTTCAATATGTAAAGCAGCTATATGTGTCATTCTTAGTTATTGGTGTTTAAAATTAAAAAGTAAGATTCAATATTCTGCACCGCAGAAAGGGCTCTACTCGGGTTTTTTGAACTATTATTTTAGCAGCGAGTTGGCACCCGTATGAAGGGATGCCAACTTATGAGATCACTGCAGCCTTAGTGCTATTCTTTGATCAAAGTACCGCTACCAAGCACACTGGTTGGTGTTGATATTTTGTAGATGAAAGTTCCGGTCTTTTGTAAGTCCGTCAAATTGATTTGCAAATCGTGAGAACCTCCTTTCAGATAGAAAACCTGATATTTTACTCTTCTTCCTGCAAGATCATGCAATTCAAAATGTACATCTGATGTGGTGCTAAGAATGAAGCGAGCGGTAATGGCATCCGTAGTAGGGTTGGGATAAATACTGAAATTTGGATTATTCAGAAATTCACTCGCTAATGGTTCAGGTAACATTGGTGCACATTCGAAGCACTCTTCACAAACTCCGTTGCTGGGCAATGCTGCAATTGCTCCATCCATCCACTTTATTCTTTCATTTAGGAAACCTTTGAGAGTGTCTATTTCCTCTGCATATGTGAAACCTATATGATCGTTTCCCCATACATGTTCTTCGAGTGGAAAGTATTGAAAATTTCGATCTTTGGCTTCATCTAGTAGACTTGCGTATGCATCAACCCTAGAGTTGATTTCACCGACATTAATTAGTTGATCCTTGAGATCTGTCCAGCGTTTCTTTAAACAAGCATTGTAATATTCATCTTCTAAAAATTTTGACCACCAAAATGGAACACCTTCCGGTAATTCATCTGAGATCCAATTTTCGGCAGTAGCTCCCCAATTCCCGAACCCGATATTGACGCCACCACAAGAGAGATTGTAGTCCCAAAGTGGACCCATTGTGAGTTTACCTCCTTTGGAGTCTTTGTCCTTGTACATATAGGTTGACAATCTGTAAGCGTCTATATTCTTTGTGAGTTCGCTGATAATAAAATGGTCAATAAACGACGGGAGGTTAACATAGGAACGATACCCAGTTTCAATATCGCCTAATGATTCTTGTGCTAGAGCTATTTCAAAATCGGTTACATAATCTTTAATATAATCCTTCTGGATTTGCGGCATTTCAGCAGGGTCTGGGGAGAAGTAGTTGAAGTGAGATATACCATAACCAAAATTATAGTTTGGATTAGGAGACCAAAATTCATCTTGTTCTCTATCAATTCTTAGAAGATAGCCACCAGTTAGGTCATCACCTGTTATTTCTTCGGGAGTGAGCGTAGCGATATCCACCCGATTTTTATCTATTTTGATTTTCTCTACAAGGAGATAAACTCCACGGTACTCACCATTGATCATGAGCTCGCAAAATTCGTTTCTTGGTGCGTACCTACCCATGTCAGTGCCCAGATTATAAACCAAGGCATTTTTCATAAGTGTTTTGTCCCCAAATGGGCCATGTAAAACCCAATCATTTTCTTCTGGCATACCTAATAGAGACACATTGTTATTCGAACCATCTGACAGCTGAGTCTCCAATGTGTAACCTTTCTTATTATAGGCTTCCCAAGAGGACTCGCCCCTTCCTTTGATAGCGATTAACCCGTCATATTCATTGAATGGTCCGGCTACTTCATTACGCGCTTCTGGATTCCAAACGATCTTCATATCTGCACCTATCCGTTCTTTTGTGATTTCTGACGCTCCATGGGTATTGATAATCACTATCGGCAGATTGCTCGAAACGAATTTTTCACCAGGAGAATTTCTATGTATTCTTAATGTGTTATGGCCTTCAAATTGTGCTCCGTTGACGTCATAATTTACCACGGCAATGTCTGGTTTACCATCAGCATCCACATCGCCAATGGCCATGGCCCACGCTTTAGTGAGCGTAGAGTAATTGACAGGAGATTCAAAACTGATTTCATCTGATGGGTTACTAACATTCTTATAAATAGAAAGCAACCCGTCATTTGCGCTGGCAATAGCCAAATCAGATTTACCATCACCGTCCAGGTCAGCAATAGCTATAGGCACAGCTCCAACCGCAGTTGCATAGTCTTGCTTGTCCGCCAAGACAATGGAGCCAGTCTCCGTGCTAGTATTTCTAAAAACTGATAATGATTCATTGGAGGCATTCGTTACTGCCAAATCTGGTTTTTTATCACCATTAAGGTCGCCTATGGAAATTGATCGTGCGTTTGTTCCTGTCGCATAATCAACGCGATTTGCGAAGCTAATCTCACCGGCAGTATTGCTTGTGTTTCTAAATAATGACATACCATGACCTCCCCAGTTTGCAACACCTAAATCAACCTTACCATCACCGTCCAAGTCTGTGATTGCAATGTCGATCGGCTGACTATCTGCAGTAAAATCTACTTTGGTATCAAAACCAATATTTCCAAGACCGGTACTGGAATTTCTCAAAACTGAGATAGAGTTACTTCCTAGGTTTGCTATAGCCAGGTCGGACTTACCATCGTTATCCAAGTCACCAATTGCAATGGAGAATGGTACAGCACTCGTTGAGAAATCAATCTTCTCAGCAAAGCCTATTACTCCTGTCTCCGAACTGATATTTCTCAAAACGGAAACGGTCGCACCTCCTGAGTTAGTGACTGCCAGATCCGGTTTCCCATCTCCATCCAAATCCCCGATGGCAACAGAGTAAGGATCTGTTCCGGTAGAAAAATCAACCTTCTCTGCATAAGTGATGACTCCAGCTTCAGTGGTCATGTTTCTATAAATAGATATCGAAGCGCTCCCAGCATTGGCTACCGCAATGTCAGGTTTTCCGTCACCATCCAAATCACCAATGGAAACACCAAATGGGTCTGATGCAGTGGAAAAGTCTGTTTTATCAGAAAAAGAACCCAAATTGAAATCCACCACATGCAAAAAGGATACTTCAAAGGCTGCCGAGGCGTAGGCGACTAAGCCATCTACCAAGACAGTAATGGGTTGATAGTTTGCGCCTGAGGGTACCGTGACAGTAATGTCCGTGGCTGTAGCTGCGGAAACTTCTGCTTGGGTAGCTCCAAAGAAGACAATGTTATTTTCGGGAGTAACATCAAAACCACTGCCGGTTATGGTTACAGTGGTTCCAATGCTTCCGCTGGTTGGAGCGAAGCTGGTAATGGTTGGTTGAGCGATCAATTGGCCATACGTGATAAAAACAATTAGTGCGATAATGATTCTGAGAGTAGATTTTTGATATTTCATAAGTTTTGGATTTTAAAGATTACGTATTGAGCGAGACTTATTCTCTAGTTGCTACAATTACCTCTAGTAATAGCTTCGTAGCTAGGATTGAAAGCGTTGTTACTGATTAAAAATTCGTCATATTGAATGATTTTGGAGTTTTTAAGTCCGCAGAAATCATTCAAGGAAGTATTGCCTTCTACAACCAATCTGTATTGAATGGTTTGAAGATTATTTAAGGCATTAAGGTTTTCTAAGCTAACATTCTGACTCAAGTCGATACCGCCCATTAATGCAGTAATATTATCTAACCCTTGAAGGTTTCGGAGTACTGGATTATTTCCGATTCTGAAAGGTCCGTGTATCTCGGTATTTTGATTTAACGCCTGAATATTATTTAAGGACTCATTGCCTTCAATCCATAATTCATGGATGTTAGAAAATTGTTCCAGTCCGTTTAGGCTTGAGAGAATTGTATTACCATGAATTTTAATATTTATCTTATATGGAGCTTTTGTTACTGCATTTTTTAGCCCTTCAAGACTATTCAACTGCTTGTTACCAATAATTTGTAAATGGCTGCCTACTGAGACAAGACGATTTAAGCCTTCAAGGTCTTTCAGAGCATCATTATTCTCAATATATAAACCAGAAGACAAAGAAGAGATGTTAGCTAATGCATCAATGTTTTCCAGTGAACTAAGATTTTCAATTTCCAATCGGTCCAGTGAAATGAGGTTACTAAATGCGTCCAGATCTATAAGTATATTGTTGTTTTTAATTTTTAAATCTCCAATGTTGGTTAATTCATTGAAAGCATTCAGATTTCTTAAGGGTCCGTTATTGTCTATGATTAGGCTTTCCAGAGATGTTAAGTTGTTCAATCCGTCCAGCGTTTTTAATGAAGAATTCTGTGAAATAGCGAGTATACCTCTTGTGCTAATATTATTTAACCCCTCTAAATTCTTTATTTTAGTAAGTCCCAGTATTGATAGATCTTTGATATCAGAAGTAAGACTTGTCAAGTGCTTTAGACTAAGTAAATTCTCACAGTAGGCTATAATTAAATTTTCCTTTATGGAAGTAATGTTTTGAAAAGCAGATAAGTCAGTAATAGCCGCGTGATTGATAGTCATAGAACCGTTAACTACAGAAATATTTCTTAACCCGCTCAGATCTTTCAAAGAGTAATTCTGGGAAATATTTAAATGACCCACACCTGTAATACGCTCTAAGCCATTAAGATTTGTTAACCCATTGTTGTTGTAAATCGATATACCTCCGTTTCCGACAGAATTCAAATTGCTTAATCCGCTAAGATCTGTCAAGTCCTCGGTATAGTTTATCACCAATCCCTTAACTGACTTAAGCTCATTGAGACCGTTCAGATTGGCGAAAGAAGTTCTGTTACCGCAACGTTGACAACCATAACCGATGGTTAGAGTCCCATCTATAGCATTGTAACCATGGTTTTTGAATTCGTCTATTTGTTCCTGATTTGAGATCTGCCAGTCTCCCACATAATAATTTAATGGTTCAACCGAGCAATCACTTTCCGCTATTTCTGACTTGGAAGGGTTGGCATTATTGCCACTAATTTCAAAAACCTGTTCTTCAAAGATGATGCTTTTTAATGGACAGAAGTCAGCGAGCAAAGGGTTATCGAATACCCCCAAATAGAAATTATACGTCAGGTTCTCCAATCCGGAGATAGATACTAGAGATTGATTATCCTTTATTCTTAGACTACCAATCGACTTAAGATTCTTTAGCTCATCAAGGTTGGTTAAAGCTTCGTTAAAGGAAATTTCAGACCTACCATCTACTACGGTAAGATTGTCCAATCCTTCCAGACTCGTTAGGGCCTTATTGCTCGTGATATGAAGACCATGTCCGTGTACCTCTCTTATTTTTTCTAAACCTGCAAGGTTGGTTAGAAGTGGGTTGTTACTGATGCTTAAGCCTCCTTCATATTTTCCTGCTTTTACGATAGAAATGTTTCGAAGACCTTTAAGGTCTGTGAGATTTGCATTAGATGTTATATAAAGTCCTACAACTGAATTAATATGACTTAACCCTTCGAGATCAGTCAATGCATCATTATCCGAAATGGAGACATTAGCAGCTGAATCCAATTCAATTTGGTTGATGTCATCTAAATTCTTCAACGCGTCATTGTCGAGGATACTTAAATCACCGGATATTTTGAGCTCTTTTATGGCACTCATATCTGTAAGAGATTGATTTCCATATACTTGTAAAGATCCGACGAATTTAAGATCAATTAAGCTATCTAAATTTGTTATTGAATTTGGATGATCATAATTGACGCGCGTGGCAAATTTTCCAATGCTCAGTAAGCCGCTTATGGAATCGTACCTTCGTTTTTTAAAATCGTCAACATTTTGTTGAGTCAATAAGTATATATCTCCCTCAAATAATTTCAACTCATCTTGAACAGGATTTTCTTCTAGTGCTAATGCATCTTCCGATAACATTACATTATCGTCTTCACAGGATGAAAAACAGGCAAGAAGCAGAATGCCAATTAGGCATTTCTTTATGTTTTTAGTAGTCATAGGATTCAATTTTATTATTTAGCATTTTCAGAGTTGTTTTCAATGTTTACCACTGCACCGTTTCCATGGCACACCTTTCATAGGGCTCGGTGAAATAGCTTTTCATTTCTCTATGCTCTAGAACGCCCTTTCCCGATTCATCCCAGAAGTACCTATCAGAGCAGTCATCAGAGTAGGTCAGAGTGCCATTTCCCTCAGCCCCGATTTCAATTATAAATCCTCCACTGTGATGTGGCTCCTCAAATTGTATTGAGCGTATCCCATTATCTCTAGCACATTGATCGGGCCCAGTAAACTCATACAAAAGGCGATTCGGTTCTATCTTCCATGAGGTGGAATGCCCCGTACAAAGAGCATCATTTACTGAGTATGAGAACACCATAGACCCTTCCTGTTCATCCAAAGATTGTTTCAATTCCGTCATTAGCAAAAAAGAACCGCGCCCCCAGAAGTCATGAAACCATTGGTACCAAATAACATAGTGATTTTGGCTATCTGCACCTACTTCAACAATCCCTCCACTATGTGAAAGCGACTGGAAGAATTTTGCTTGATAATCGGTGGTGTTCCAAACAAACTCATCTGCATTTTTTGAGGAGGCATACAAAGGAAGCCAGTCAGACCCCATAGAATTAGTAGTGTCTAGTACTGCAGATATTTCAATTTCATATAAGATGCTATCAATGGAAGCATTGTATGTAGCGATTCTCGTCTGTACTTCCTTCCACAGGTCATACACGAATTTTGCATGTTTATTGGAGTCAATTTTATCAATCACACCCAGTGGAAGATTCTTATTGAGAATGACTGACCCAAACTCAATACTAACTGATTCTGATACTTGTGATTTATTTTCTAATCTCTGAGCATTTTCTGGTATGATTTCATCGTCTACACAGGATGTGAAAGATCCAATAAGGAAAATGTAAAGAGTAAGAGTTTTTAGTTTGTAGATCTTCATGGTCATATATTTATTTTCTGATTCCAACAACAGAGGAGTAGCCACAACCACCATTACCAGCCGAGTGCCAACTCATTTTGAGGGTATCAGTTCCAATGAAGCTTCCTCCTTGATAGTACCTCCCCCAACATTCAGTGCAAAAACCTTCTCCGTTTAAAACAGGATATAGCATCCGACCTGATTCATAGTTTATTTTCAGCCGTTTCAAAGGTGTTGTTTGAGGCCAGGTCTCATTGGGAAATTTTGTACTGTCTGATAATTCCCATACCAAAATGGATCCGTCATAAGTGGTTGTAAGCGACTCAATAGGTTCGCAAGCACTTGGGTCACAGCATGGGTAACTGTAATGGCTAAAAAGATAATCCCCTAAATACCTTTGCCGATAATCTTCAATTTCAATCTCGATGCTTGTAGTGATTATTGAATCTTTTTCATCATAGACTAAGGCTTTGATGGTATGCTTTCCGAGCGGTAGGGTCTCGTCATTATACCAATAGTAAGAAGCGTAGGTATTTGGGGATTCCCAATTTTGAAGAGACACAGGAAGGCGTGCAAGAGAGTCATTGATCATGATCTCGACATTGGTAATCGATAGTGTCGTGTCAAGTACATCAAGTACAAAGCTGATCGGGTCACTATTAGTGAATACCTCTTGATTGTCAATTAATCTCAATTGAATTGTCGAATTAGCCTTATCTATCTCATCAGTTGAAGGCACAATATCAGACTCAGCTTCGCTGCATTGTGCAAGGAAGACTAAGGTCATAATAATCATGATTGACTTAATAGTTAAGAAGATTGTTTGTTTGTGTTGCATGAGTTATCTCGATTTATTGATGTCCCAAATCAAGTTGGAAATGAAGCGTTAGTCAATAAATACGCTACTTCAACTCTTGCACTATCACCAGAATACCCTTTCACAACTCTTTCACATTGATATAATAAATAGGTCTTTTTTGTCCCTTAAGTATGTTTTAGTGTTAAATTCAATTTTCTTTTTACAGCATTAAGACTCACGAATTGAAATGAAGAGTATGCACAGAGTAATAATCGTAGTTCTTATTTTTTCGGCAGTTTGTCAATCAGATCTAATAGCCCAGAAGAAGTTTTTGGGTATACCTACCATTGAGTATTTTGATTCGGAAGACTATCATAGTGCCATGTCAAATTGGTTTATCAATCAGGACGATAGAGGGCTCATCTATGTAGCCAATGAAACAGGATTGCTTGAGTATGACGGGAGTAATTGGAAAGTAAAATGGAAAATTAATGAAAGGGGAATAACTGCCTTATATCCCGATCCTTCGGGAAGGATCTACGTGGGAAGAATGGATATTGGATATTATTTCCCAAGTGAGAACGGAGGACTGGAATATCATTCTTTAAGTCACCTGCTGCCTAGTGACCATCGGTTTGTCGGGATTGTGAATCTTCTGCCTTATAAGGGGGGGTATGTGTTTGTTGGGCATAACACCTTATACTTTTATGATTTGGAGACCGTCAGGACTGTCCCCACCATATTTCCTCATAGCTTTCATGTACACGTTTCCAATGATGAGCTGTATATGAATACTGATGGCAAGGGGTTGTCCATTTTCAATGGAATTGATTGGGATTTGATTCCACAAGGTTCTGTTTTGGCAGATAGGATCATTACCAGTCTACACCCAATTGGTTTTGGTAAAATGCTGGCTTTTACGGAAAAGAACGGCCTATACCTAATCGCGGATGATGAGATCAAACCATTCTCCACTGAATTATGGCACCATTTCAATGATATATCTAGCGTGACCAAACTCACGGACGAATCATTTGCAATTGGCACAAAAACCAAAGGGCTTTTTGTCATGAATCAAGAAGGTGAATTAATCTATCATTTCAACAGTAGCAATGGATTGGAAACAAGCCAGATTCGTGATGTTTATCAGGATGCAAGTGGGAATATCTGGCTGGCCAAAGAAAATGGAATTGTTAAAATACAATGGGAATCTGCATTTAGCTATATTAATGAAGGGTTGGGCTTGCCGGGTGTTGGCTTCAGCGCATTGGCTTCCAATGATCAAATATTCTTAGGGACAAGTACCGGCCTCTATCGTGCTAGTGAACAGTGGCCTATTGAATCCATAAGGCAGGTAACAGAGGTGGTGGGTGCTATTAATAACATCCAGAATATCAACGGTGATATTCTGGTCAGCGGTGTAGATC
>CAYGPP010000075.1:0-18438 GCA_964351885.1 uncultured Marinoscillum sp. | reverse complement strand
CCCACCGAAACCCCTATGTTTTCTTAGCCCATGTTGTATGCCTGTGCTATTTTCTTTTGAAACACTAAACTTTATGTTTACCACAGTGCGTTGGGCAGACATACTCTTTGGCAAGTTTTGATTTGCGGGTTTGCCTTGTGCGACTTGACAATGTGTATGGCTGTGAAGCAGAGGCGCTAAAATTCCATATAATATTTTCCTTCTTCGATTTTATAAAAGTTTAAACTGCTCTTTCCATACTCTTCAAGTGTATCCAGAGTTACAGGCTCATATTTGCCTAATGCTCCGCTTTTCTCCAATTTTCCTTTCAGCCAAATCCCGAATATTTGAAGACTTTGTTTTGATCGAATGTTTTTATAATAGTCACCTTGGGTTCTCATTGGTATTATCAATCCATCATCAGTGTACGCCAAAAAATCACCTTTGGGATAATATGTCTGAGAGTTTAAATCATTACTTGCTATTAGTTCTATTTCATACCATGGTCTTGGTATTATTTTACCAGTTTTAGTGTTTAAACGGCCTTTGCCAAAATATACATTGAGATTAGATTTTTCCATTTCAGCTACACGAGATAATGGAAATTCAAACTTGGGTAGCGTAGAAATATCAATGCTTTTAGGAGAATACCGTTTTAGGTTTGCCCAATAATTCTCAACTGTTTTTAAAACTATTTTTTTCTTGCCAGGTACTGTAATTTCAGCTCTGTCAATTGTTATTGCATAGTTTGGAGAATATAAATCATTTAAAAAGTTCAGTAATGTTTTCTTTTGTTCAGATGGGCAAACAGGAATGGTACACTCAATGTTTCCTTTTGTTCCACTTGAAGAGAAATTGGATGAACCTACATAAAATTTCGATTCATTACCGTCATCAAAATGATACACTTTACCGTGATATCTTCTACCGTTTGTAACGTATACTCCTGATTGGTTTTTGAACTTCTGTAATTGAGTATTTAAAGTATTAACGGCATCAAGTTTTTTTTGACTTAACCCTTCGTAAAATGCCATCCCTAAAAGTAGTTTTGAAACGCCACCAGCTTGTGCGATTTTTACAAAGTCTTTCTCATATGCATGAATAATATCCAAGGAAGCATACCCAGATGCTATTGTTACATTTTTTGCAGATTGAAACTCTCTATCTAATACGTTTCTAAAATCACCTCCATGGTTCAATACGTTAGTATACATCCTTCTTCTTAATTAATTCAATGTATGCTTTAATGTGTTTGGCAATTGGTAGAATTCCAGCAGGCGGAACAGAATTACCAATTTGTCTTCTAACTTCCGTGATACTTCCTTCAAAAACAAAATCATCAGGGTATCCAAAAAGCCTTGCTCTTTCTCTATTGGTTAATGGACGTGGCTCAGAGTAGTGATAGCCCCAAGTTCCACCACCACCAGACGCAATAATTGTTGTGGATGGTTTGTCTGGATGAAGTCTTCTATAAACATGCGAAATCATCCCCTTAACATAATGTGGAGAGTCTTTAGGAATATTTGTGAAATTACCACCTGGAGGAATTAATTTCAGTTTTTCGATAGTATTAGGTTGAATGTTTTGATGTTCATTGTTATGTTCAACAGATTCTACACCTTCAAGTGCTTTTTTTGCAGAAACATATGATTCAATTGAATGGGTAGGAGATGGGATATCAAAAAAATCTTTGACATCTTTTCTTACACCAATGATTAGTACTCTTTCTCGTAATTGAGGCGCTCCATAATTTGCGAAATTCACCAAGTAAGGTGTCGTGTTATATCCGTATTTCCCAGTAGCTGAAAAATCTTCAATTATCTGTTTTATTGCCTTTTTTTTGTTTGCAGTAAGAATTCCTTTAACATTTTCAGCTATAAACATTAATGGATTTTTTATAGAAACAATGTCTACGAAATTCCTATATAAGTTACCTCTTTCTGTTCCTATCCCACCTCTTTTCCATATCATTGAAAAATCTTGGCAGGGGAAACCACCAATAATTAGGTCTGCGTCAGGAATTTTAGAATAATCTATTTCTGTAATATCTCCACATGTGATATGATCACCTATATTTTGTTTATAAGTTTCACAGGCTTTAGGATCAATGTCATTTGCCCAATTTATCTTAAAGCCTGTTTTATGGAAACCTAAATCCATTCCACCGCAA
Organism: uncultured Marinoscillum sp.; assembly: GCA_964351885.1. GTDB lineage: Bacteria > Bacteroidota > Bacteroidia > Cytophagales > Cyclobacteriaceae > Marinoscillum. The sequence continues at coordinate 16,289 of CAYGPP010000075.1, read as the reverse complement.
CCAGAGAATAGTGAAATTACATTAATCTTAGTTTTTGTATTATTCGGTCTCGTTGAATTTGGGGGCAAGGTATTAATCCTCAATTGTGGTTCTTGAACTATATTTTCTAATTTCATTTTTAAAATTTTAATTCTGATTGTTGTTGGTGTTTTTGTTTAATGTAGCGAACAGTTTGCTCTGCCACAGTTAAAGCTGATTCTGGGCAATCATATTTATATACGTTGGCAAAGTAAATCTCTTTGACCTTCAGAATGTCACAACCGAATAAATCAGCAATAATATTCAGTTTTTTAGGCGTTAGTCTTTTTGAACCTTTTTCAATTCTACTTATAGCGCTTGAGTTAATTCCTAGTTTAGCCCCAAAATCAGTTTGAGTCCATCCTTTAAGTTCTCTTTGCTCTTTTATGAAATCTCCAAAATTTGTCATTTTAAGGTTTGCTAAATTTAGTTTGACCCTATTTGGTCAAATATAAGTGTTTTACTTCTATTAGCAATTTATGGGTTGGAGTAATTTTAGCTCTTTTGGTTTTTTGGGGTGGGTTTTGTGTGTTGGAAAAAACCAAATGTGCTAAAATGTGCGGTGGTTTTTTCTACGTTCTCGCATGGCATACAACAATTCAGTAAACACTCTTTATGGTGTTTACTTGGGTTGTATCAAAGCGAATCTAAGGGGTTTTTAACGTTTAGCAAACTTGTATTGGCCACATAGGTATACATTTGAGTGGTTTCGAGGGAGTTATGTCCCAATAATGTTTGAATAGTTCGTAAGTCTGTGCCAGCTTCTAGTAAATGTGTCGCAAAGCTATGCCGCAACATGTGTGGTGTGACTAACTTATTGATTTTGGCGTTTTTGGCGGCTCTTTTGATAATTTTAGCAAGGCTGGTGGCACTGTATTGATTGCCATCCACTCCTTCAAATAGGTATATTTTTGGTTTGTGGGCTTTATAATATGTGCGAAGGTCTAATAGCAACTTTGGGCTTAAGATTGTGTATCGATCTTTTTTACCTTTTCCCTCTACTACGCGGAGAGTCATTCGGCTACTGTCTATGTCTTCAATCTTCACGTTTAGTAGCTCTCCACGCCGCAGACCAGTGGCATAGAGCATGCTCACAAGGCATTTATGCTTGATGTTTTTGATGTTCGAAATCATTTTGCCGACATCTTGTTTACTTAAGACTTTAGGTAAAGGCTCTTTGGGCATTGGTCTTGCTACAGCGTAGAAGCGATTTGGCATTTCTTTTACGACTTCATAATAAAATTTAATGGCGTTTATAGATTGATTGACATAGCTGTCGGAGAGTCCGTTTTGTATCAATAATTGAATATATCTGAGTATCATTTCTTCATTGATCGACATCAGATTCTCTTCATCTTTGTAATGATTGATGAATTTTTCAAACATTGAAATGTAGGTTTTGGCCGTATTAAGGCTATATTTTCGAGTTTCTAGTTTTAGTAAGAAATCCTCAGGAACAAATCTCCATCCCTTTATAGATATACGTTTCCTGTACTTATCCACACTTAATTCTTCTGTACCATGGTTTATAGGTCTATTGGTGAAGAAATATTGCCCATTGATCCATGCTACACCTTTGAACTTATCCATAATTAAACTCACATTCTGGCTGTTATTTGGCAATACGACCATACCAAATTTCTCACTCCATTTCGGATTTGGAAGCTGTTTGATTAAGGCATGAATCACCTTATCAGGATAAAATTTGATGCCAATCATGCGCTGGTCATCGATGACAATGTGTTTCAAAGTGATTTGTCTTTCTCGGGAAGTAGGTTTCATTGGGTAAACAACGCTATAAATCAAAACTTAGTCTTATTTTTACACGTATAGCTCCGTAACTATCCGTATAATAATACGCTTAAAATGGATAATGTAAAATGTATTGCTTGTGGTAAGACGCTTACAGGAAGAATAGACAAAAAATTTTGTGGCGATCAATGTCGAGCTAATTTTCATAATAAGCACAAGCGCAAGGCAGAGCGTGTCATAGCCGCAGTGAATAGGCAGATCAGAAAAAACAGAACAATCCTGTCGAGGCTATGCCCAGATGGGAAGGCCACCGTCCGTAAGGAGCGTCTATTGGATTTGGGCTTTTCCTTCCAGTATTTTTCTTCTGTTTATGTTGAACGCTCTCTCACCTATTATTTTTCTTATGAATATGGATTTGCACCAATTGTTCAGCAATCCCGAACTGAAAATCAGCCCGTTCAAAAAGTCTTGATCATCCAATACCAAGAGCATATGAAAGGTAAGTTTGATCCTTGGGATGGAGTAAAATAGTCCAGTTGTTATCCTAATAACTATAAAATTTCTCAATCGAGTGAATTATTTACTCGCAAACGATTAAGATGGATTTAACATTTAATCGGAAAGAATTCCCCTAGGCTCTGACTGGGGGTTCCTATAAAACTGTCATCCTCTCGGAAGCGGGGTGCCCGACCAGGGGATCTAAATTTTTTATTCTATGTTTCAGGAGCTTTTTTGAAATGAGAAAGACAGCCCTCATTGTTCAGAAGCAAGACTACATCGACATGATCAGTCCACTATAAAATCACCGCTTATAAGTCACCAAAATCAGCGCATATGCAGCTACCATAAACCAGAATTTGTAGTTGAGTAGGTCAGCGATCAAATTAAGCTCCATCAATACCAGTGCTAACACGAGGATGATAGATACTAGTCTGATAAGGTTTCGGGTGCTTCTATTCATGGTTACGAGATTTATATTGGGTTACTAATTGGTCATGTAAATATATGTAGGTGAATCAAGTAGTCAATAACTTTACGGGGAATTGTAGCATGAGCAATGGCAGAAATAGGACAAGATATAGTCGCGGCAAAATCTCTTTTAGTAGAGGGTAAATTGGTAGCAATCCCTACGGAGACTGTGTATGGATTAGCAGGAAACGCCCTAGATGAGTCCGCTATATTGGAGATTTTCAAAGTCAAAAGACGACCAAAATTTGATCCACTTATTGCTCATACAGACTCCATAGAGAAGATCAAAAGCTTGGTCACTCATATTCCTGATCAGCTGCTAGAATTGGGGAAAGCATTCTGGCCTGGTCCTTTAACGATCTTACTGGAGAAGAAGGCACACGTCCCAGACATCCTTACCTCTGGGCTGCCACATATTGCCGTGAGAATCCCCGATCATCCGTTGACTACTTCCTTACTGTCGAGTCTAGATTTTCCATTGGCAGCACCTAGTGCCAACCCGTTTGGATATATCTCGCCTACCACCGCTCAGCACGTGCAAGACCAGTTGGGTGATTTGATTCCATATATTTTGGATGGGGGCGCTTGTCAAGTTGGCTTGGAGTCTACTATTTTGGGATTTGACGCTAAGCACCGACCAGTGATATACCGCTTAGGCGGCATGAAAATAGACGATATAGAGTCTGCAATCGGTAAGGTGAGGTTGAATATCAATGTAAGCTCTGATCCCACTGCGCCCGGGATGCTGAAGTCTCACTATGCACCTACCAAACCTTTGATCATAGGTAGGATACCAGATCTCATGACCAAGTATTCGCAACGAAGATTTGGGATCATCACATTCGCCCAGCATTTTGATTCCGTTCCCGAAGACCGGCAAGTGGTTTTATCTAGCAAAGGAGCCTTAGATGAAGCCGCTAGTAGATTGTTTGGGGCATTGAGACAAATGGACAATAGTGATGTAGAGATGATCTTTACAGAAAAATTTCCTGAGCAGGGCTTAGGAGCGGCAATTAATGATCGGCTGAAAAGGGCTGCTTCGAACTAAGGAATTACTAACTTTGCGACCGCAAAACAAGCAGATAATTTATCATCCAAAATAACCGGATATGAAAACGATTGACGATTTTAATTTTAGAAACAGAAAAGCACTGATCCGTGTGGATTTCAATGTGCCATTGAACGAGAACAGTGAGATAACAGATGACACAAGATTGCGCGCAGCAATCCCTACCATCAAGAAAATAATAGATGAAGGTGGTTCGGCTATTTTGATGAGTCACTTAGGTCGACCAAAAACAGGACCTGAAGAGAAATTCTCTTTAAAACATATCGTTGCTGACCTCAGCGCGAAACTCGATACTGATGTTCACTTCGCAAATGATTGCATTGGGCAGGAGGCCATCGATAAGTCACAGTCTTTGGGTACTGGAGAAGTATTGCTCTTGGAGAATGTTAGATTCTACCATGAAGAAACCCAAGGAGATGAGGCTTTTGCTGAGAAGCTTGCCGCTCTTGGAGATATCTATGTAAATGATGCGTTTGGTACAGCGCACCGAGCACACGCTTCTACTACCATTGCTGCGAAGCATTTTGACGACAAATGTTGCGGATATGTAATGCAGCAAGAGCTCGTCAACGCTGAAAAAGTATTGGGAAATCCAAAAAGACCATTAACGGCCATTATGGGAGGAGCTAAGGTTTCTGATAAGATCATGATCATCGATCGTTTACTGGATGTTGCCGACAATATCATCATCGGAGGAGGTATGTCTTATACCTTCTCTAAGGCTCAGGGGGGTAAAATAGGCAAATCATTGCTCGAAGAAGATAAGATGGAGCTTACCAAAGAACTACAAGCGAAAGCCAAGGCCAAAGGGGTGAACCTAATTCTGCCTGTGGATACGGTGATCGCAGATGATTTCTCTAAAGATGCCAATACTCAGACGGTGAAAACTGGTGAGATTCCAGATGACTGGGAGGGATTGGATATAGGACCAGAGTCCGTTAAGTTGTTTTCCGAAACAATCGAAAAGTCGAAAACCATTCTTTGGAATGGCCCAATGGGGGTATTCGAATTCCCAAAATTCGCAGTAGGTACAGAGGCAATTGCCCAATCTTTAGTGAAGGCTACTAAGAACGGCGCGTTCTCATTGATAGGAGGCGGAGATTCTGCTTCAGCTGTCAATAACTTGGGATATGGCGATAAGGTGTCTTATGTGAGTACAGGAGGCGGGGCATTGCTAGAGTACATGGAAGGCAAGGTGCTGCCAGGTGTAGCTGCGCTGGACGAATAATTATTGAAAACGTCTTTGATAACAAAAAAAGAGCACCAAGAGTGGCTCTTTTTTTATTTGTTGTCGGTTGTTAGATTTTAGGTACTTTTGTGGCTCAAATATCATCATACGCTATATGGAAGAGTGGAAAGTCTGGGAAAGTGAAGCGATCAGGAATAAATTTTTAGTCAGCAACTACGGAGAAGTTAAGTCACTATATTTCGATCCCCCAAAACCTCTGAAACATTACAAAAATATGGGTTACCGCGCCATTCCTACCAGAAAGGTGGATGGCAAGAATACCCTGATATATGTTCATAAGATCGTGGGAGAATTGTACGTGCCCAATCCGGACAATCTACCGAAGCTCATTTTTGTAGATCATAACAAAGGGAATCCTGATGCCTATAACCTGAAGTGGGTAGATAATGAGGAGTTTAAGGGACATATGGCCAAAACTCATAAGTCAGCTTATACTTACAACCAAGATTTTACACCCAACAATAAGCTGACTAGGACTCAAGTAGCCGTTATCAAAAAAATGATGCTTGACCCCAAGCGTAAGACAAGAGTGAAGTTGATCGCGAGACAGTTCGGAGTGTCTATTGGTACAATATTCAGTATTAAGCGCGGTGCATCTTGGAAGGACGTGCAGCCTGCAGGTCAATCGAAAACGGTGAGCTAGGACAGAAATGAATAAACAAGTGCTTCCTAAATAGCCTTGTAAGTTTCGGCTTTGGTTAACTGTATTCTCTTCTGATCCATCAACAACCGTAGACTTTCGGCGAGTACCGTTTCTTGCATTTTTGGGAATTGTGAGTGGAGGTTGTCTTTACTGCATTCGCCAGTGAGTATGTATGCTTCTATCTCATCCAAAGGCAAGGAGGACTGATGTTTTTCGCGATTGATGCAGTTGTCACAAATCCCACAATTCTCAGCCCCCGACTCATTAAAGTACTGCTGGATCATTCGGCTTCTACAGTGAACGCTGCTGGTCGCGAATTTCGCCAAAGCATTTGCTTTATCGATGGCTACTTTTCTTCTCCAGATGATTTGTTCATGGTTGAGCGGAAGGTTATCTGCGTCCTGTCTAGGTGTTAGAAAGGTGATTTTTGGTTGGTCTTGCGCTTTATGATAGATAATGACCTCTGACTGATCCAAATAGTTCAGTTGTTTGATGACAGTATCTATAGATTCCTTGAGGAGTGTGGCAATATCTTTTTCTTTGATAGCAATGAAATCGGTGAACAGCTCACCACCATAGAGCCGCAACAGGATTTTGATCACAGGATCTATTTTACTATTTGCAACTTGATATCTATATACTTCTGATTGTTCTAAGACGAAGTGAATTTTTGAGGTTTCCCTGTATGACTCACTTAGCTGTACGAGACCTTCTTCGGACAGTTGATTCAAGGCGTGAAAAGTTTCCACCATGGGTAATTCAAAACGCTTACAAAAAGTAAGCTGATCGAAGGTGAAATCTAGAAAGGCCTCACTGCCCACAGCCAATTTGAAATGATTAGCCAAGGACTGGTAGACCTTTTTAAGAAAATCTGCTGATACGACCGACTGCTCTGCCCTAAGGGTTAGACTGTCGAGATCGGAGCGGTTGAATAGCTGCACTGCGAAGGCCTTCTTTTCGTCTCGCCCAGCACGTCCTGCTTCTTGGTAGTAGGCTTCTAGCGAGTCAGGTAGATCAAAATGAATGACCGTGCGCACATCTGATTTGTCTATCCCCATTCCAAAAGCATTCGTGGCTACAATCACGCGTATTTTCCCCTTGATCCATTCGTCTTGTCTGGTAGAGCGCAACTGGGCATTGAGCCCGGCATGATAGTTTGAAGCTGAGATTCCTTGACTTCTTAGATACTCTGCGAGCTCTTGCGTATGCTTTCTACTTCTGACATATACCAAACTTGATCCATTCACTTTTTGTAGTATTTCCAGAAGTTTGTGTTCTTTGTTTTCTAGCTGAAATACTGAGTAGGAGAGGTTAGGACGAGCAAAACTCTTCTGAAAAACTTTCGCTTTGGGGATACCCAATTTGGCAATGATATCCTCCTTGACTTCTTTGGTAGCGGAGGCAGTCAGCGCGATTATCTTCTTGATATCCATCGCCTCAATAAACTCAGAAATCTCCAGATAAGGAGGTCTGAAATCATAACCCCATTGGGAAATACAATGCGCCTCATCGATAGCCAAGAGTGAAATGTTCATTTTCGCAGCTCGAGCAAGAAAGAGCTCAGTTTTGATGCGCTCTGGTGAGACATATAGAAATTTGATCTGAGGATTGTTTACACAATTGTCCAAAGTGAAATCAATCTCTCGGCTATTCATACCCGAATAAATAGCTACTGCCTTAATGCCACGCGAAGTAAGCTGCTGGACTTGATCTTTCATGAGGGCAATGAGCGGGGAGATGACGATGCAGATCCCTTCCATACAGAGTGCAGGCACCTGAAAGCAAACAGACTTGCCACCACCAGTAGGCAACAGCGCGAGCGATGGCTCACCTGCAATACAGGCATTGACAATGTCCTCCTGCATAGGGCGGAAATTATAGAAACCCCAGTATTTTTTTAATATGTCTTTAGGTGCTTGCATTTATTGTTAAGGCTTACCGTCCCTTGTTCAAATCTAATTCCCAAAATCCATCCTGAGTCAAACTATGGGTGACAATGTTTCGCTTTCGTAAATCGGTAGTGACGTTTCGGTTTTCATAGTAGTTGAACCCTGAACCCAGAATGACTGTAGCATCATTGGAAATCGAAGTAATCTGTGCATCCCTATCTTTAAAATATATCACATCTGCCTTAACGGAATCTAAGAGGATTTGATCTTCCATGTTTTTGAAAATAGTAATGCTAACATTTTCCCAATTCAATAGGTCAAAATACTCACCGTTCTGTACCAAATCACTTACCTGGAAAGTAGTCCACGTTTCGGAGGATTTCGGTAGTCCGTTCGCTAGCCTGTTGGGGTCTATTTGGAAAGAAACGACCTCAGTACCTCCCATCATCTCATTATCAATTAAGAGTTGAGCCTGATCGCCATCAATCAAGTCAATGGCAATTAAATCATCTATCTCATAGAAAATTAACTTTTTTTGATCCAATCGATCGAAGGTTTTGATATGAAGCCAGCTTATTAAAATCAGGGCAACTGTAAAAGTCATGGAGGCAGACTCAAAACTGTATTTGGAGAAAGTGAGGATTAAAAACAGCAACAGGAGATAAACCAGTACTGTATCTAGCGCATCAAAATATAGCCAATCAAAAATAGGATACGGTAGGTGCTGAAGTAAGAGAATGATTTCATTGATGAGCCAAGTAAACCACTGTAGCATGTACCCAATCCAGACACCAACTACTGGTATCAAACTACCCAGTAGGAGCATGAGAATTCCTGATCCGAGCATGAGTGCCGCACTTGGGATCACGATCAAATTGGAAATCAGGAAGTATGTAGGAAACTGGTGAAAGTACAACATCGAAAGGGGGAAGGTAGCTACCTGAGCAGCTATAGACACACAAGTGATCGACCAGAGATAGTCCACGATTGTGCTCTGAAATTCCAAAAGGCGATAAATCTTTGGGTGAAGAATGACAATACCCAATACCGCCGCAAATGACAACTGAAAGCCTACGGCATAAATGATGTACGGATTATAAATAATAAGTGCGAGAGCGGCTATCCCTAAAGAGTTATAGATATTGGCTCGTTTACTGAATCCACTACTGAGGAGAATCACCGTGAACATAGTCGCTGCGCGCATCACCGAAGGTGAAAACCCTGTAACCAGTGCGTATATCCAGATGATGGTCACGGTTCCAAGCGTATAGACGATTTTGCCTGTTTTTGACTCTTTCCATTTACCAAACATTAGAGAGATGATCAAGATGACGATCCCCACATGCAATCCTGATACCGCCAAAACATGCATCGCCCCCGCAGAAGCATAGGCCGTCTGAATGTCATTATCGAGATAATCCTTAATGCCCAACAGAAGTGCTGTGAGGATTGCTCTTTCTCTGTATTCTGGGATGAATTGCTCGATCATGGATTTGGATTCCGACCGAATGCCAAGTGCCCATTGTAGTAGCGAATTAGGTGGGTTGAAACTAATTTTCCTGATATTCTCTAGATCTACAAAAGCATGGCTAAAGATGTTGTGCTTTTCAAGATATGCTTGATAGTTGAATTCATGAGGATTCTTTGGCGGAGCGACAGGGAAATATCCTCGATCTACGGTAAGTACATCACCATATTGAAAGGCCGATTCGGACGAGGATTTTTTGCTTACGTAGAAATAGATTTTGCCCGAAGTAGTGAAGCTGCTGTCTTGCTCGTTTAGAATTTTGAGTTCCATCTCGTACCGATGATGATTCGTTCTCTCCGTATTGTCGGAGACAATTACGCCCACAAACCCATCGACCCGATCATGATGGATATAATGCAAAGGATCTGAAGAATCATCTGCGAAAAGGTTCAGCAAACCGCCGAGATAAAAAACGATACTGAGTAAGATAAACCCTTTCAATACTTGATTTTTAACTAGCGTAACAAAGATGATGGCTATGAAAATTACTGAGAAAGTGATAGCGAATCGGCTCTCCCATAGTACTGGAAAATGCTCACAGACAATAATGCCCGCTGACAGACAAAGAGCCAATCTGATAAACGGAAAAGCTGTCCACTTGTACATACCTCATTATTTCCACAGAAGTTGTTTAATTTCTGCTTAACAAACAACGGGTATTGAATTTATTTTACAATTTTAGTAACACTTATAGGGGGACATAAACTTCCTAATGCCATCCCGATCGATGTATTGTTTTTTATTCTGATCAATAGTTTAAGTTTTACAAGTCATGGCACTAATCGATAGTGATAGTAGATCGGTAACATTTTGGTTCACAAAAAAAGGAGTCATAACTCCACTTTTTAATTGATTATTTTCTCTTAAAGCAGTTTGATTGCTTAGTTTTAGATGTTGCGATTAAGCCTGTTCGACTTACATCTAAATATAGGAGTTAGGATCAAGCTTGATTTTGTTACAGGATCGTGGAGAGAATGTGAGTTATAGAAATATCAAAATCAGAGAATTTCAAGAAAGTAATTATGAGCACAAGAAGAGATTTCATCAAAAAAAGTGCGTTGACTACAGCAGGTTTAAGCTTCGCAATGAAAGCTTCGAGTTACAATGCCATCTTAGGAGCTAATGACCGAGTGAATCTTGCATACATGGGATTGGGTAGAAGAACGCCTGGATATTACCCCATTCTTAATCCCGAATTCAATACCAAGCTCCTTTATCTCTGTGATGTGAAAGCCTCTCAAGTGACTAAGACATTAGAGAATCTCAAGGATAAGATCGACTACAAAGTCAAAGTAGAAGAAGACATTCGCAAAGTCTTGAAGGACAAAAAATTAGATGCTGTATTGATCGCAACTCCCGATCATTGGCATGCACCTGCAAGTATTATGGCAATGGACGCTGGCAAACATGTATTTGTAGAGAAGCCTTGTGCTCACAATCCTAGAGAAGGAGAGTTGCTAGTAGAATGGCAAAAGAAGACTGGCAAGCTTGTGCAAATGGGTAATCAGCAACGCTCTTCTGCACATACTATTGAGATTGTGAAAGACATCCAAAATGGAATTATTGGTGAACCTTATAAGGCGATAGCTTATTACAGTAATCAGAGAGGTGAAGTCCCTGCTCAGGTGAAGCAAGCCCCGCCAGCCGATCTCAATTGGGACCTATTCCAAGGACCAGCTCCAAGGCAAGAGTACTTTCACGATATCTGGAATTACAACTGGCACTGGTATGGATGGAATTGGGGAACAGCCGAAACAGGAAATAACGCCATTCATGAACTGGACATTGCCAGATGGGCGATGGGACTTGACTTCCCAAGTAGCGTTACGGTAGATGCCGACAAGAACCACTTCAAAGAGGATGGATGGGAAATGTATGATACCATGTACGCCACTTTCAAATTCGATGATGGAAAAGTTATCAACTGGGATGGAAAAAGCCGAAATGGATATAATACCTACGGTGGTGGAAGAGGAACTCTGATTTATGGTAGCAATGGCTCGGTAATGGTAGATCGTGGTAGGTATAAGTTATATGATCGAGGAGGTAAACTGATAAGAGAAAATGGAGGAGGCAATGAAGGGGGCGTGGCCCTTGGCGGAGGAGGAGATACCACCACTGCTCACTTGTCTAATTTCATCGAAGGGATTCGTGGTAAGCAAGCGCTCAATTCACCAATAGCAGATGGAGTGAAAAGTAATCACCTGGCCTTGATGGCAAATATTGCTTACCGAACAGGTGGATCGTTAACATTGGATGGCTCTAACGGGACTTCTAGTAATGATGAAGTGAATAAATTATGGGGAAGAAGTTACGAACCAGGATGGGAATTAAAATAACAAACAGACGGAAGTTTATAGGCACGAGTGCATTAGCTACAGTAGGCATATTATCAAGTAGCCATATATTGAAATCAGCCTTTAGCAATCGTGTATTGAATCTTGGAATAGTCGGTACCGGTGATCGGGGAACAGGGATTATCTCTATTCTCAATGATGTACCCCATATCAACGTGATGGCGGTGTGTGATGTCATCCCTTTCCGACTAGAAAATGCTGCCGAACTATCTGGAGGTACGCCTTATGACGATTATCAGAAGCTACTCAAGCACAAAGGGCTGGACGCTATACTGGTAGCCACGCCATTTGGCTTGCATGATGTAGTTTGTCTAGATGCGCTTGCCGCTGGTAAGCATATCTACTGTGAGAAAACCATGGTCAAAGGTGTAGCGCAAACACAAAAAGTGCTGACCGCTTATGAGAAAACTGATGGTCTAGTATTCCAATCCGGACATCAATACAACAGCTCTGAGCTTTACCAAAAAGCAGAGCATATTATCCAATCTGGATACATCGGAGAGATTACAGGATTTGTGTGTCAATGGAACAGGAATGGAGATTGGCGCAGGCCAGTACCAGACCCCAAATGGGAACGCATGATTAACTGGAGAATGTACAAAGAAAACTCTGGTGGTCTTACGGCAGAATTGTGCTCTCATCAGATTGATTTTATCAATCGAGTAATCAAGGAGACTCCTGAGAAGATCTCTGGGTTTGGAGGGATCGATCATTGGAAAGACGGCAGAGAGACCTACGACAACATTCGGCTTAATTTTGTCTACCCAAGTGGCATAGATGCTAGTTTCATGTGTACGACTACCAATAGCCACGAAGGATATGAAATCAAAGTGATGGAAGCAAAGCAACCATTATTCTTGGAGTAAATAATGGACAAATTTTCTTAGAGCAAAAGGCAAAGAAAATGGGGATAGTAGATGGAGTAAGTGGTGCGACGATCAATGCTTGGGAGAAAGGTGAAGGAGCACCAATAGACGCGAGCAATGAAGACAGCACACTCCAGGCGCTCCAGCAGTTCTACGATTCGATAGTCAATGGAAAGCCTGTCTATGCGGACATACTCTCAGGTGCCAACACAGCCAAATGCGTACAGCTATCGCTTGATGCGATGTACGAAGAAAAGATCGCTAAGTGGAGCGACTATCCTGAGTTTAAGTACAATGCTTGAGCAGGGCTTCTGATACTGTCACAGTTTTAATTCTAGATATTTCCACACAAGCATCTGTATAAATAGAGCCAAGTTTGACAAGTGCTGCTTGGGTTGTGGTCGAATATTGAGTTAACTTCAAAGAGGCAAATAGCTAGGTTGTCATTCCAATGAAGGTAAAAAGTGGATAACGTGCAGAATACACGTTATTCAGTAATTGTAACCAATTGACGTAAAGATGACGGCAACTTGACGTAACAAGTAAATATGTTTCCAATTTACATTTGCTGAAACAATAAACATCACGCAAAATGGAAACAAAAGATTTAGCCAAAAACTTAAAAGAATTAAGAGCTGTTCGAGGAATGTCTCTTAGTGTATTTTAAAGGTTAGCGAATTGATCTCTTTTAAGCAATCTGGATTTGGCTTCTTTTTTGGATTATTAAAAAAATCATTTGCAGCTTGCATAGCACACGGATTGCTCCAATTAGTAGTCGGGCCGTGTTTCCAACCTTTAAAAATTAGGTGATGGCTATTCGTTAAATTGTTTGTCATTAATCTAGCCCACTTAACGGGTGTTTCATTGTCATATTCTCCACTTATTAATAAAGTTGGAATATCACTTTTGACGGACTCATTCTCAATTTCTGAAACTTTTTGAACATTCCAAATATTACAAATTTCATTACTAAATACGGTTGGTGATAACCCTTTTACGGATGGATATTTGTTTGTTTCGAGAGCGATTATTTCTTGAGAATTAAATGGATTTTCTTCTGCACACCAAACTGATAAGCGCATTCCCTTTCCAATTCCACCACCAGGCTCATGGAATAAATATTGTAACTGGTTTTTTACTGAAGATAAATCATTGTTGAGTAGTTTATTTATTTCAAGAGGGATATCGGGAACACTCCCAGTAGAAGCTGATGTGAAAACAGTTATTAAATCCATACCTTTTAGATAAAATGTTTCCAATTTCCCATTTTCGGGGTTTTCTACTTTGACAATTAATGGATTTTCTGTTTTCTCTTCCAAATATTCAAAAAAGCGGGTTTTTAAATTTGGATAAGCTGAATTACATTTTTCATCGTTCTCGAAATCTGCAAGCAATTTTTTGACGGATTCCAAAAGGTTCTGTACGCTTTCTTCATCATAATTGACTTCTAAAGGAAGCGGTGAATCCATTACCACACTTCTAATTTTATCGGGATAATCTCTTATTAAAACCTGCGCAATTTTAGTGCTGTAAGACATTGTGAGTAAATTGTATTCTTCAATTTCTAAGACCTTTATAAGGTCATTAATATCGGCAGCAATTTGGTTAGTTGTGTAACTGTTTAAGTCAATTCCGTTCATTTGTAACCTTTCGTTGCATATTTTGGCTGCTCTCTGGAAAAGGCTATCGGTTTTGGTAGTGTCGAAATCAGGAAGATTTGATTCATAAACTACATGCGCCCATTCAGGGCAGTCTAAACTTGGCTTTGCATATTGAGTGCCTCTTTGCTCAAATAAAATAAAGTCTCTATCATCAAGGTACTTATAGTAGTTCATATACTTTGATGCACGCATAGACGTATAACCAGGACCGCCAACAGTATATAAAATAGGGTCGGGTTTTGGGTTTTTACTTCGGCTTTTGAAAATATATATCGGCAATTTTATTCTGTTTCCGTTAGGCTTGTTTCGATTTTCAAGAACTTCTAGATACCCAAAAGTATAGGCCTGTCCCTTTTGAATTTTATGTGTTGTTTTTCTAGATTCTTTAAATGAAGCTTTGAAATCGCTCTTGCTTTGTCCGAAAATATTACAGACAATTAATACACTACCTAAAAAAAATGCTATTTTTTTCATAAAAGAATTTATTGCTTTGTGGCTACCCATACAGCTAAAAATTCTCTATCAACAGCGTGGGTACTCCCGTAAAGTTTATCGTCCCTAAAATAGAAGGAAGTGTTATATCCTCCACTATTATCAGCAGACATCAAAGCTCCATGAATTACTCCTGTTTGAGTATTGATGTGACCATTTTTCAACTTCACACCTTCCCGGTAAAATGTACCCTTAAGCTTATTGTCCTTGACACTTGTTATTTCCATTATGGCAAAGTTGGCATCATCAAGAATATGAGGAGTCATGTCCAGCTTCCAGTTTCCTACCAATACGTCAGTTGATTCCTGCGCTTGAATATCAAGGTGTGCAAATAGACATGCAACAGAGATTAAAATAATTGTTTTCATAATTATTTGTTTTTTAAGTTATGAGGCAATTTTCGACGCTAAAAATCTTTAAAACGTCCCAATTTTATAATTGAAACCTATTTATTATAGACCTAAAGACTCAATTCTTAAAATGACACTAAGGTTTTCGTTTTATTTCACTGGGCGCAACTCCTAAGTGTTTTTTGACAGCTCTATTAAAAGAAGACTTAGAATTAAATCCTGCATCAAATGCCAAGGAAAGAAGTGTGTATTTATTGTTGGACGGTTCTTGTACTAGTGTTTCTAACTCATTTACCCGAAATTCATTCACGTAATCCGTAAACGACTTGAAAATAATCTCATTTAAAGTTTTGGTGAGTATGTACGGCTTGGTATCTAGTTTTTGAGATAATGTGGCAAGTGTGAGTTCTGGATCTTTGAAAGCTTTTTCTTTTTTCATTAGCACCTCTAGTTTGCTTACTAATGTTTCTAACGACTGACGTTCCTCTTCAGAAAACTGCTTTCGTGCTTTCAATATGCGCTGATCACTTCGAACAATACTAGATAATCCAACCCAGTATGTTAAAATCGCTATGCCAATAAAGAATGGGTAGTAATAAAACCGAGTAAAATAGAAGTAGTCTTTACTTATTGTGGTTGTGTAGACTGTCAAATCAATAACTAATATTACCAATACTACAACATAGTAAATACCAAATGTATAGATCAAGTTTTTCACCCATCGATAGTTTTGCTCTTCAACATTATGCTGATTTACCGTTTTAAGAAGCTTCAAAGATTTTCTTGAAAAGAAAATAATAAGTAGACTGGCAATAATTGGGACAGTAGAATAGTTTCGCCAAAATGCATAACCATAATACCCCAGCCAGGATAGACTCTCTCTGGTGCCATCCCAAAAAAAGTTCTGAGAACGGACATAAATACTGCAAATGACCTGAACGGCGATGGGTAAAAGAAGCCAGCTATCCGACTTAGAAAATTTATAATCAGCTGTTACTTGAGCTTTAACAAAGAGATATAGCAAGGGCCCGTAAGCCCAATTCAGATCAAGAGTCAAATGATACCAAAGGTCATAGTAGCCAATGCCGAAAAGGCGCAGGACTTGGTTGAGAATCCCATACGATAAAGTCAATAAAAGTATTGCTTTATATTTATTAACAACCCTTCCTTGATTGGATTTTCTCCAAAGAATTACCGCGAAAATCACTCCTTGAGTAAGCCCCATGCTTAGGACAATGGCCAAAATAATAGTGAGGGTATTCATGATTATAAAGATGTAACGAATCAATGAATTAGTCTAATACTTCATTTTAATATTCCGATTAATGTATCAGCCATATTGAAATATTTTATTAAGCGATATGTAAAAGACACTCATCCACCATGTGTCAATGAGCCATTTGAAACTGCATCGGGACTCGCCCTCTAATCCGCTCATTCTGAGAG
>CAYGPP010000074.1:0-18517 GCA_964351885.1 uncultured Marinoscillum sp. | reverse complement strand
GCTTATGGAGGAATGGTATATCGGGAGGTTGCTGAGACATTGACATCAATTGATGTATCCAGATATGGGAAAATCTATTTCGCAGGGTTTAATGCGTTGACACATGCTGAAGAGAAGATCATCAAACACTTTGTGCTCGAAAAAGAAGCTGAAGTAGTATGGGATTTGGACGATTACTACTTTTCCAATCCAGTGCAAGAAGCTGGTTTTTTCATGAGGGAATATGCCAAGGACACGATTCTGAAAGGAACTTTTCCAAAGGAAATCCCAAAGCGCTTTACCCAACCGAAAAAGATTACAGCGACAGGAGTTTCCTTAGAGGTAGGACAAACTAAGGCTCTTGCCGAAAAGTTAAAAGAGATCAGCAGTTCGGTAGATTTCGATGCTAAGAAAACGGTGGTGGTCTTACCACAAGAGTACATGCTCTTTCCAACCCTTCATGCTATTCCGGAAGACATCAGCAAGATCAACATCACGATGGGATATCCGCTGAAGGATACGCCTGTTTACACTTTACTAGAGAGCGTCCTGCATTTGCAGAATTTGAGAAAAGAGAGCGTCACCAAAGGCATATCCTTTTACTTCAAGCCACTTATCGAAGTGGTGGAGCATCCTATGCTTTACTCTTTGGAGCAGGATGCCATTCGGGATATGGTCAAGGAAATCCGAAAGCGAAACAGAATAACATTACAGTTAAGCGAGATCAAACTCACTCACCCAATATTTGCGTTGATTTTTCAAAAACCTGAAAATCCATTCGAGTATCTCTTGTCTTTGCTCAAGGCGCTTTATGATATTTGGAAAGAGGAGGATAGGGGTTTGGAATTGGAATATATCAGCCAGTTTCACAAGCATCTATCTAGCCTTAGTGAGATGATGGGTAAGCGTACCGAAGGTTTAGAATGTGATTTCATTATCAAGCTTTTCAGACGACTTGCTCGAAGTTTGAAAATTCCATTTACGGGAGAACCACTCGACGGCCTTCAAATCATGGGGATATTGGAAACTCGGAATCTTGATTTCGATAAAGTATTCATTCTCAATATGAATGAAGACAGTTGGCCAGCGGCAGCTAGACGGGGCTCATTTATTCCTTACAACATTCGACGGGCTTTTGATTTGCCTGTTTTCGATCATCAAGATTCGATTTACGCCTATTTGTTTTATCGCTTGATTCAAAGAGCTAACGAAGTGCATTTTTATTACAATACAGTTTCCGAATTCAATGTGAATGGGGAACTGAGTAGGTTAGTTCAGCAAATGGAAGTAGAGTCTGGGCTAATTATTGAAAAGCGTATTCTCGCAAGTCCGATCAAAACCATTTCGCCAAAACCGATTGTCATTCATAAGAATGAGGTAGTGAAACAGAAAATGAGCCGCTACCTAGAGGGCTTTCAAGGAGGACCAGGTCAGTATGCTTCAGGTCTGACTCCATCAGCGATCAATATATACCTCGATTGTAAACTCAAATTCTACTTCAAATATGTAGAGCGGCTTTACGAACCAGATATGGTCCAGGAGGAAATGGATCCAATGGTTTTTGGAAATATTCTTCACGATAGTATGGAGATCCTCTATGCTGAGTTTATCGGTCGGGAAAAACGTAATATTATTCAGCCTCAGGATTTCTTCTGGATCAAAGAAGGTGTCCCAGGGGCAATTAATAAAGCCTTCATGAAGCATTACAACATCAAGAAGGAAAAGAAATTTGAGTTGGAAGGCCGATCTATCATTGCTGCGGACGTTCTGAGAAAGATTATCAAACAAATTTTGTCCCATGATGAGACTTATGCGCCATTCGAAATTTTAGGCTTAGAGGCAGATAGCAAGAGTGGCTATGTCTTAGGTTTCCCAATCGAGATAGCTGGCGAACAGAAGGAAGTCAAAGTGAAAGGGATTATTGATCGAATAGACTTGAAGGACGGAAAAGTTCGGGTTATTGACTACAAAACTGGTCGAGATGAGCGTGCATTTAAGAGTGTCACTTCATTAATTGACCGAGAAGACAAGGGAAGAAATAAAGCGGTATTTCAAGTGTTTTTCTACAGCTACTTGTTCAAAGAAAAATTCCAAGGAAATTACGAAACGATTGAGCCAGGACTGTTCAATAGTCGCGACTTATTCAAGAAAGACTTCCGGTGGCAAGTAGAGATGGCCAAAAGCCCCGTGAATAACTTTGAACTGCACGAAGATGAGTTCGTGGGAGTTTTGACAGAGTTGTTGACCGAAATCTATCATCCGGAGACCATATTTGATCAGACGGACGATGATAAGAAATGTGGCTACTGTCCTTACAAAGAGATTTGCTCTAGATAGAAAATTATAGTTTACTCCATGAGTCGAAGATTTTCACATCCGTCCATGAATATTTATTTTTATCTACATATTCAAGATGGGCAGGGTGTTTTTGATAAGCATCTTGATCTTCCTTAGACGCAAAGCCTACAATTAGACTTACTGAATAACTATTATCGACGACCTCTCTTGGTGTGCCTGCAGGTGTTCCCATGTGATACTGGATTACTTCGGGAACTTGCTTCAGGAATGTCTCAGTGCCAGCAATAAATGTATCAATATCAGTCTCTGGCTTGAGCCAGAAATAGACAGAATGTATGAATTTTCCTTTGATGACTTTAGCCTTAACTGCCGCGTTGGCGCCTGTTCTGAAAATGCCAAAGCCTACACTGGCCAAAAAGAATTTCTTGAAGAATGTTCGTCTTTTTGTCATTGGACTAAATTAGTGACTTCTGAAATATTATTCATCTTTCAACAATTCAGAAAACTCTGCCTTTACTTTTTCAATCTTCGGTCTTGACACATTCATGATGTAAGGATTGAAAGGATGATTCTTTTCATAGTCCTGGTGATAATTTTCAGCAAGGAAGAACTCCGTAAATGGATTGATTTGCGTGACAATCTTACCACCGTAGCTCGGTTGGATTTCTGTAATTTTAGATTCTGAGAGTTGCTTTTGCTGCTCGTTGTGATAGAATATAGCACTTCGATATTGCGGCCCAACATCTGGCCCTTGCCGATTCAACTGCTTGGCATCATGAGCCACGAAGAAAATATCAAGAAGTGTCTTGTAGTCTATGATCTCTGGATCAAAATATACTTGGACAGCTTCTGCATGCTTTGTACGTCCAGAGCTTACAAGCTTATAATCCGCATTGGCTTTAGAACCTCCTGCATATCCCGATACTGCGGAGACCACACCTTTTATTTGCTCGAATGATGCTTCCACACACCAAAAACATCCTCCAGCGAAAGTTGCCGTATCGAGCTTCTGAGCATCAAAATTTGAAATGGATTCGTTCTTAGAAACAGAATTTTCTTTGGTGGATTCAGCTTGACAGCTCATCACAGTCAAGAGTGTAATGGCAAGGGTTAAGTTTTTCAATGCTTTCATATTTTCAGTTAATTATGTATTCAACTTATCTACGAATAAAGGGTTTAAATAGTCAACTTAAAATATTCATTGCCTACGAAATGTAACGCCCAATACATTTTGAAATAAATTAAAATAATTCAAACTAAAACGATCCTGTTAAGTTATAGGATAAGTTTTAGGATTTAGTTAGGCGGTAGTTTGAGGCGCGATTCTGCAAAGGATTGCGCCTCTTTTTTATTTACCTATTCTCAACCAATCATTCCTCTTTTTGATCTGATTGACTTTTAGTTTATTTTCCGCGAGATAGGAAAGCGTTATTCGTGGATCTTGAGTGGTGGTAAATGTTCCTTCTTTTCGTATTCCTAGTTGTTCATAGATTACTGGATATGTTTTTCCTACTTCCAGAGAATTGATTATTCGATTTAAATCGCCTGTGGTGTCTAGCTCTCGATCATCGATAGAAATAAGTTTGTCACCCTTTTCAATGCCTGCTTCATAGAGCGCAGTGCCCCTTAATATTTTGCTCATTATTTTCCCATAATTATTCAATTTAGGATTTCCGAAATATGGAGAATCAGGACTTTGAATAGATTGCTTAATCCCGAATTCCTCGAACAAAAGAGCGAAGTTTGGCAGCTCACTTCCGTTGATTTGATTCTTGAAGAATGCCGATGCGAATTTCTTGTTGGTTAAGTCACCCAGTATTTTTTGCAAATCATTCATCGTATATGGGTTTTCTATTTTGCCATGCTTCTTCCACACAGCCCGCATATAGTCATCAAGATTCATATCAAATTCTGTTCGCAGGCTAAGATCCAATCCAAGTGCAATGACAGATCCGTATAGATAATAGCTCACAAAAGTGTTTTCGAAATTCGTCCGGTCATTCGATACTCCTGCATCTTTGAAGGGGGCTTGTTCGCTCATTTCAATTGCTGATCTAATATCTCTTCCGGGAGCATTTAAAACACTTGACAATCTGAATGCCTGATCTTTAATGAATTGCTCGGTGGAATAAATGCCTGTTCGCATCAGCGTAAGTCGATCATAGTAATCTGTAAAACCTTCCGCAAACCAAAGTGCTTCGGTGAGATTTGGCACATCGAAATCGAAGGGTTCAAGTGATGCAGGTCGAATCCTTTCTACATTCCAGCAGTGGAAAAACTCATGAGAGATAGTTCTTGCGAGACTAACAGAGTTTTGGGCTAAGTTGCCAGTGCTAGTGCAAACTGTTGAATTGCGATGCTCCATCGCATCACCTTTTACCCACGGATTGTAACTTAGCAAGAATGTGTATCGACCAAAGTCAAACTTTGGTAATTCTCCAAAAATACGAGATTGTTCAGACACTATTTTTTTGACTAACACAGCATAGTTGTCGAGTTCTTCGGCAGTTCCTTCATGCATCATAGCGATTTCAATCGTCTGATCATCTACATCCCACCTTCGCCAGTCCATTTTCCCAACAATCGTTGGGCTATCGTAGAAATAGTAATAATTGGGTGCTGCAAATGTGGTTTCGCTTTTCTTTTCGAGCTGAGTGGCTACATCCCAGTTTTCCCATTTAGGAATAATCAATTGAATGGCTCTTGACTCCAAATTTGCTCCATAGACAAAAGTAGCTGGCATATTCATATGAACTTTTCGTGCATCTACTCCTAAGTAAGTTCCGTCTGCATGATTGCCAAAAATGGTGTATTGAAAAACAACCGTTCCTGATTTGACTTCAGCCTCCCATATATAGGGTGTGATCCTCTTTAGTGCTACTTCGTTACCACTTTGGTCAAAGGCTTTTTCCTCGTATAGATTCTTAGCAAAATTGTGAGGTGCGTATCTTCCAGGAGATGAGTTGGGCATTTTAATTTCCAATAGATCTCCGTCCAAGTCTGAAAATGTCACTTTTACTTTCAGTTCGTGATGTTGGATATTGTCAAAGGACAATTCGTATTTAATCGGGCTTTGGCTGTAGCCGAATGTGAAAAGAAGTAGTAGGAAAGTGATAAATGTAATGCGCATTGTGACGAGTTTAAGATGCAATCTTATCATATTGATTATCTAAATCATATGGAAATTGTACTAAGTTCGGACATGGTGTGATCAATGGCTGATTATCTCAATACATTTGCGCCATGAATAACCTCTCTGTAGAAAATCTCGCTAAGAACTACGACGAAAAGCAACTCTTCGAAGAGTTGACGATGGGATTAGACCAAGGTCAAAAGGCTGCACTGGTCGGTGTGAATGGCTGTGGAAAATCTACTTTGTTAAAGATCATCGCTGGATTGGAACAGCCAGATAGGGGATCTGTTTCGTTTCGAAAAGGTATCCGTGTTTCAATGGTTCCACAGAACCCGGTGTTTGATGATGCTGACAATGTAGTGCAAGCCGTTTTTGCTGAAGATATCGAGGAATTGAATGTCATTAGAGACTATGAAATTGCCTTGCATAAAGCAACGGTCGATCCGATGAATGCGCCCGATATTTCCCCGCTTCTAGAGCGAATGGACAATCTTAACGCTTGGGACTATGAGAGTCAGGTAAAACAACTGCTAGGAGAGTTGGGAATTGAAGATTTGGAGCAGAAAATGGGTGAGCTTTCGGGTGGTCAGCGCAAGCGCGTAGCTCTGGCTCGTGCACTTGTAGTCAAGCCCGATCTTTTGATTCTTGATGAGCCAACTAACCATTTGGATCTGGAAGTAATCGAATGGTTAGAGAGTTATTTGGCTGTAGCAAATTTGACCTTATTGATGGTGACTCACGATAGGTATTTCCTAGATCGTGTCACCAATGAAATCATGGAGTTGGACAATGGTGAGCTTTTCAGATACAAAGGGAACTATCAAAACTTCCTAGAGAAGAAAGCAGAGCGTGAGGCGCAGGATGCTTCATCAGTGGATAAAGCAAAGAACCTACTAAGAAAGGAGTTGGACTGGATGCGTAGGCAGCCAAAAGCTCGTGGCACTAAGTCAAAGTCTAGAATAGAGGCATTCTACGATACCAAGGAAAAAGCTTCGAAAGGTGTTCAACGTACAGAGATGGAAGTCAATCTCAAAGGCGAACGTCAGGGCAAGAAGATTCTCGTAATGGAGCATGTCTACAAGCGCTTTGAGAAGGTGAATATCTTGGATGATTTTGACTATACATTCCAACGAAAAGAGCGTGTAGGGATTGTGGGACCAAATGGCGTAGGAAAATCAACCTTCTTGAATTTGCTGATTGGTGAGATGGAGATTGATTCTGGAAACAGAGAAGTGGGACAGACTACTAAGTTTGGCTATTATACTCAGGAGGAGCAGGTTTTCAATCCGAATAGCAGAGTAATTGATGTAGTCAAAGAAGTAGCTGAGGTGATCGAATTAGCCAATGGCTCAGTCATCACCGCTTCGCAATTACTCAATCAATTTCTTTTCCCTCCAAAGATGCAATTCAATGTAGTTGGGAAATTGAGCGGGGGAGAACGGAGAAGACTTCAGCTTTTGAGAGTGCTCATGAAGAATCCTAATTTCTTAATTCTCGATGAACCTACCAATGATTTGGATTTGATGACGCTGAATGTCTTGGAAGACTACCTCGATAATTTTGAAGGGTGTCTGATGATTGTGTCTCACGATAGGTATTTCATGGATAAGTTGACAGATCATTTATTCATTTTCGAAGGAGATGGGAAAGTGCGTGACTTTCCTGGGAATTACACGGATTTCCGTGAAGAGGGTGGATTTAAGAAAGACATGTTTTCCCCCAAGAAAGCCAACAAAAATGCCAAGGCTGATAATCAACAAGAATCAAATAAGTCCACTGTTGTCAAGTTGTCTTACAATGAACAAAGAGAATTTGACAGTTTAGAGGGTGAGATTGCAAAGCTGGAGATTAAGAAAGATAAGGTTGGTGAATCGATGAACGGTAAAACTGACTTTGAAGAATTGCAGTCTCTCGGTGAGGAACTAGAGAAAATTAAGGCCACTATTGAAGAGAAAGAATTACGCTGGTTGGAGCTTAGCGAAAAGTCAGGAGCTTGATTTCCAACCAATTAGCTGTTGGGGATGTCTTAGACTTATGACAAACAATTGAACTTATTTTAGTTAAATTACGCTGCTATACCCCTACAATTATGAAAAATACAATCTATACAATGATGGCCGTGTTGGCGGTTTTCTTCTCAGCTTGCGAGCCTGCTGAACCAACTGATGAGTTACCTTCTGGCGAAATGAGCATGTTAGTAACAGGGATTAACCAATCTTTGAGCTATGAATTTAGAGCTGGAAATGGTCGGGTTGCATCAAGTGCGGATGACGTGAAAAATCTTACTGTAATGATTCTTGATGAAGAAAATCAGATTGTTCATGAAACGCGGTACTATAGATATTATGATGAACAACTAGTGCCAGATACTATTCTGATTCCTTCCCTTTCGGCTGGTAACTATCAGCTATTGGCAGTTACAGCTGACTTCTATTATTACTACTATTATGAGGATTATTATCAAGAAGGTATCGAAGATTCGATGGGATTCGTAGCTAGTAATCAATTGACCATACCAGGATTCACCATGAGTGAAGGGCCTATCTATGTAGGTAAAGTTGATTTTACCTTAGAAGAAGAGGATCAAGTGGTTGAAATTGATATGACAAACGTTTCTGCTAAGGTGACTTTCAAATTGAAGAATAACCAAGCATTAACTGAAGCTGGTATTGAAATGGCCTTAGCGTCTGATGATGTTTGGGCTTATAGTTTTGATGAAGCGTCATTGACTGAGGATGAATATGGATATACCTATGCGAGTGCATACCTGGATGAGTGGAATAGAGAGAGAACGCTTTATGTAATGCCGCAGACTTTGAAATCTATGTACATCAATATGTATAGTTATAATCAAGAGGGAGGATTTAATCAAACGGTAGCGTTTGATGAGCCCATTGCATTAGCGAGCGGAGATGCGATTACTTTCACTATAGATGCTCAGGCATTACTTGATGGTGCGGGAGAGGGTGTTTTCAACTTTGGAGAGATCAATTGGAATGATAGAGGTGAATTGTCTTTACCTTGATTATAACCTTTGATGGTAAAATATATGCGCCTGACTCGTTAAGTGTCGGGCGTTTTTTTGTTGATCGGAGTTGATTTTTTTGAGAAATTAGTATGCTTGCTCCGAGATTTCTATGATCTTGCTTTTGAATATTAACAATATGACCATGAAAAAAATATCTTTATTCTTAGCCGTAATGGCTGTATCGCTTGTTGGCTTTTCACAAGCGAAAGTTGCCATCGGACTCAAAGGTGGATTAAACATCGCTAATATCGACCGAAACGATATTGGAGCAACTTATAATTCAACAACTGGCTATCATTTTGGGGCTTATGGTTTGATTAAGGTTTTGAATATTGGCATTCAGCCTGAAGTGCTTTATTCGGTAAGAGGGACAGAGGTTTCGATTTCAGGCCTTTCTCAGGATCTTTCTCAAGATTTCGTTTATCTCGATATTCCTATTTTATTGAAGTTCTACTTACCATTGGGCATCAATCTTCAGGCTGGCCCGCAGTTTGGCTTATTGATGTCAGTTGATGGTGAAGTGTCTGATGGAAGTGGCGGTACGACTACTATTAGCAAAGACAGCTACAAAGATGCCGACATGAGTGCAGCTTTTGGTCTTGGCTGGGATGCACCTTTTGGTCTGAACTTGTCGGCTAGGTATGTATTAGGTCTGTCGGATGTCAACAATCTTGCCGGGGTGGGGGAAACGAAAAATAGAACTTTCCAATTAGCTATTGGGTACAAGCTTTTTGGTGTAGGAAGGTAAGCCTTCACTAAACTAGTACAAAAGACTAAGGGCTGTGAATCAACGATTCACAGCCCTTTTTGATGATTTGAATTCTGATTAACAGAATTCTTTAAAAACTTCTACTAAGTGATTTCCGATCATTTCAGCTGATCTTCCTTCAATGTGATGTCTCTCTACGAAGTGAGCTAATTCTCCATCTTTGAATAGCGCAATTGCTGGTGAAGAAGGAGGAAAAGGAAGTGTCAATTCACGAACTTTCTCAGTTGCTTCGAAATCCACACCGGCAAAGACTGTTGTCAAATGATCTGGTTTTTTAGCACTCAGATTCAATGCGGTGGTAACGCCTGGCCTTGCAGTTCCTGCAGCACAACCACAAACTGAGTTAATTACCACAAGGGAAGTTCCCTTATGATCTTTGAAATGATTCTCAACTGCTTCTTTATTTTTAAGCTCCTCGAAACCAACCGCAGTAAGTTCGTTTCGCATCGGTGCTACTAATTGTTCTGGATACATTGTGTTTTATATTAATTATTCCTAATACTCTCTTCTACATAAACCCAAGCTCAAGCTTGGCAGCTTCTGACATCATCTCAGTAGCGTATGGAGGATCAAAAGTCACCTCTACTTCCACGTCGTTTATTTCTTCTACTTCCTTAATTCTCATCTTAATTTCACCCGGGATCTCTTCAGCAGAAGGACAAGCAGGTGAAGTCAATGTCATTAATACATGTACATTATTGATTGGGAATATGTTGATTTCATAAATCAATCCCAATTCATATACATCCACAGGAATCTCAGGGTCAAAAACTTCTTTGATCGCATTAACCACTTTTTCTTTGAGCTCTGTATCTGTATTTGCTATTGTTTTATTCTCTTGCATCTCTAGGTGTTGGCTTGCGTTTTAGAACTAAGAGCAAGCGCGTAAAGTTTCATTTGTTTGATCATTGCGTTGAATCCATTAGATCGTTGTGTTCCTATAAATCGATTCATTCCTATTTGCGACGGAAAGCTTAAGTTCGAGTTTATTACTATCTCAGGCTTTTGATTGGATAGTACTCTGACCAAAAGACTAACAAGACCCTTGGTGACTGCTGTATTACTATCTGCTTTGAATTCTACCATTCCATTCGCATCAAGTTTGGCATCCATCCAAACTTTACTTTGACAACCCTTGACAACTCGATCCTCGGTCTTCAATTCTTCAGCCATTTCTGGCAATTGTTCACCGAGCTCCATGACGTAGTTGATTGTCATTTCCATGTCACCGTCAAGAAGGGTAAACTCTTCTATTATTTCTTGTTCCTTTTCTACTATCGTGCTCATCCGAATTTGTTTACAATATCCGACAATGCTAATACAAACTGATCAATCTCTTCTTTGGTATTGTACACGGCGAAAGAGGCTCTAACCGTTCCTTCAATCTTAAAATGATCCATTAATGGCTGGGTGCAGTGATGTCCTGTTCTTACTGCTATTCCTTTAGCGTCTAAGAGCATGCCAAGATCAAATGGATGAATACCGTCGATCAAAAAGGAAATTACAGAAGCTTTGTTATCGGCAGTTCCGATAGGGCGAAAGCCATCTATCGCGCTTAATTGATTTTTGGCATATGCCAGCAACTCGTTTTCTTGATTCTGAATAGTTTCGAGCCCAATTTCTTCAATAAATTCAATAGCGGCCTTCAGAGCAACAACATCAGCAATATTGGGCGTGCCTGCTTCAAATTTGTAAGGAATGTCATTGTATGTAGTTTCTGCAAATGTAACATCCTTGATCATTTCACCTCCTCCTTGATAAGGGTCCATGGACTCCAAAACATTACGTTTCCCGTACAAAATCCCAACTCCAGTTGGTCCATACATTTTGTGACCAGAGAAAGCCATGAAATCACAATCTAGTTTTTGTACATCTAGCTGTTGATGTGGTGCGGCTTGCGCTGCATCTAAGAGAACCTTTGCACCAGCTTCGTGCGCTTTTGCGATAATCTCGGACACTGGATTGATAGTACCAAGTGTATTGCTGATGTAGACAACAGAAACCAATTTGGTTTTGGAACTCAAGAGATTTTCAAAGTCAGCTAGATTGATAGTTCCATTGGGTTGGACAGGTACCACCTTCAGCACTGCACCAGTTTGCTTACATAGTATCTGCCATGGCACTATGTTGGAGTGATGCTCCATGCCAGTAATGATGATTTCATCGCCTTCCTTGAGGAATTTTCTACCGTAAGAATGCGCCACAAGGTTGATTCCTTCGGTCGTTCCCTTAGTGAATATTACCTCTTCTACTTCGTTTGCATTAATGAAATTCTGAAT
The DNA here is from genome assembly GCA_964351885.1 of uncultured Marinoscillum sp. Taxonomy (GTDB): domain Bacteria; phylum Bacteroidota; class Bacteroidia; order Cytophagales; family Cyclobacteriaceae; genus Marinoscillum. Next base: position 7,031 of record CAYGPP010000074.1, on the reverse strand, counting down.
GGCTTTGCGCGTATCCTCATAAGCAGTTGTGGCGCGCTCAGCCAAGGTGTGAATACCGCGATGGATATTTGCATTATCCCTTTGGTAATAATGACTCAAGGCATCTATTACAGATTGCGGAGTTTGAGAAGTCGCAGCGTTATCGAAGTAAATCAACGGCTTTCCATTGACCGACTGATCAAGAACAGGAAACTGCTTCCTAATTTCAGTTATTGAAGTCTTCTCTGCTGTCATCATCATCCCAACTTGTTAGTTATGATCTCTTGTATTTCGTCACGCACTAATTCCTCTTTTACTTGTTCTAGTGTCTCATTTGCGAATGCATTCAACATTAAAGCTTTAGCACGGGTTTTAGAAATTCCCCGTGATCGCAAATAGAAAATAGCCTCTTCATCTAGTTGTCCTGTAGTACAACCATGTGAACACTTCACATCATCAGCCCAGATCTCTAATTGAGGTTTGGTATTGATGATCGCATCCTCAGAAAGCAGGATATTGTTATTCGATTGGAAAGCGTTGGTCTTTTGTGCTGCCTGTCTTACATAGATTTTTCCGTTGAAGACACCACGTGAGTTCTCGTCAAGAATCCCTTTATAAACTTCATTGCTATAGCAATTGGGTTTTACATGGTCCACAGAAGTGTTATTGTCTACATGACTTTTCCCAGATAGTTGATAAAGCCCGTTCATATGAACTTCTGAATTCTCACCATTTACAGTAATGAAAATATTGTTTCTAATTACCGCCCCGTTGAATGAGTAAGTATTGGTGTAAAACCTCGAATCATCCGATTGCTCACCATATATCCCTTCTATACTATGAAAATTAGATGCGTAATTTTGAATCTTAGTATATCTTAATTCAGCATTTTTCGCTACTTGTGCCTCCAGAATACCAATGTTCAAAGCGGTAGAATTTCCTTTAATGACGGTTCTTTCATAAACCGAAATTCGAGAACCGGTTTCACTTATGATCGCAATACGTGGATAGACGATCGCATTTTCATTGCTTGCATCTACAAAGTGATAGATGAAAGTTGGAATGACATCTGCATTTTTAGATATTGACAATAGCACTCCAGTATCAAAAGAAGACATATTGAGTTGAGCAAATGGGTCTTTTTCAGAGCCTTTAGATTGATTCACCAATGAAGCAAGGGATGCATTTTTCTCAACAGTTGCTGCATTTATGGCCAAGATGCTTAGACTTTCATTCTTACTGCGAATAGCGGAATATGACGAATCATAATTCCCATTAATGAAAACCAAATGGTTGGCTTCTTCTATCGGATAAAAGTTCTTAGTAATTTCTTCATCCGTGAAAGCTGATAAATTATTGCCTATTTCTAACTGAAATTGTTTGTTCAGTATTCTGGTAATAGGAGTGTATTTATAGGCCTCACTTTTCTTGCTCGGTAATCCGATTTCTGAAAATCTCTTAAGCGCTTCAGATTTTAGTGTAGATAACTTTTCGGGAGTTGAATTCTGATCAGATATCGTTTTACTGAGCTTCTTTGTGATGGTTTCTTCTATGGTAAGCGTACTATTCATTAGAATATTTTATACTGCTGCTACTTCTTCCTTGATCCAATCGTAACCTTTCTCCTCTAATTCAAGCGCGAGAGATTTGTCACCTGACTTTACGATTTTTCCTTTGTACAATACATGAACAAAATCTGGAACGATATAATCAAGTAATCTTTGATAGTGCGTTACCACAATTGTTGCGGTATCAGGTCTTTTCAATGCATTTACACCGTGCGAAACGATCTTCAATGCATCTATATCTAGTCCTGAGTCAGTCTCGTCAAGAATAGAAAGTTTAGGTTCAAGCATCGCCATTTGGAATATCTCATTTCTTTTCTTTTCACCTCCAGAGAATCCTTCATTTAGAGCCCTGCTAAGAAGAGATTGATCAATTTCGACAAGCTTCATTTTTTCTTTCATCTCTTTCAGAAATGAAACGGCATCTAATTTTGCTAACCCTCTAGCTTCACGTATTTGATTAACCGCAGTTTTCAAGAAATTTGTTGTAGACACTCCAGGTATCTCAACAGGGTATTGAAAAGCTAAAAATATTCCAACTCTAGCTCGTTCTTCTGGAGAAAGCTCAAGAAGGTTATCACCCAAAAAGTCTACACTGCCTCCAGTAACATCGTATTCCTCACGTCCAGCTAATACAGATGCAAGGGTGCTCTTACCAGAACCATTCGGTCCCATGATCGCATGTACTTCTCCTGGATTCACTTCAAGGTTAATACCTCTAAGTATTTCTTTACCCTCAATTGAGGCCTGTAAATTTTTAATCTTAAGCATTGATTGATATGATTGAATTTATCCGACGCTACCCTCTAGTGTAAGCGCTAATAGTTTTTGTGCTTCTACGGCGAATTCCATAGGGAGCTTATTCATGACTTCTTTCGCAAATCCATTGACAATCAGCGCTACGGCACTTTCTTCATCGATTCCTCTTTGCTGGCAATAGAAGATTTGATCATCACCAATTTTAGAAGTAGTTGCTTCATGCTCAACTTGAGCCGAATTATTCTCAACGTCTATATATGGAAAGGTATGTGCTCCACATTGGTCGCCCATAAGGAGTGAATCACATTGAGAGAAATTACGAGCGTTGGTCGCTCGTTTCATGATCTGTACTTGACCTCTATAAGAGTTTTGAGAATGACCTGCAGAAATACCTTTTGATACAATTCGTGATTTAGTATTTTTCCCAATATGGATCATTTTGGTGCCAGTATCTGCTTGCTGGTGATTATTGGTAACAGCGACAGAATAAAACTCTCCTTGAGAATAATCTCCTTTAAGGATACAAGAAGGATATTTCCATGTCACAGCGGAGCCTGTTTCTACTTGAGTCCAACTAATCTTAGCATGATCGCCAGCACAAATTCCACGCTTAGTTACGAAATTGTAGATTCCTCCCTTTCCATCTTTATCTCCGGGATACCAGTTTTGCACTGTCGAGTATTTGACTTCAGCTTCCTTCGCTGCGTATATTTCAACCACTGCAGCATGGAGTTGATTTTCATCTCGCTGGGGTGCGGTGCAGCCTTCTAGATAGGAGACATAAGAATTATCTTCTGCCACAATCAAAGTTCTTTCAAACTGACCTGTGTTGGCTGCATTGATTCTGAAATATGTAGAAAGCTCCATTGGGCATCTGACACCCTTAGGGATGTAACAGAACGAGCCGTCTGAGAAAACAGCTGAGTTCAGTGCGGCGTAGTAATTATCTCCAGGAGGGACTACTGAACCAAGATATTTTTTGATAAGTTCTGGATGTTCTTCTACAGCTTCGCTGAATGAAGAGAAAACAATTCCGAGCTCCCCAAGTGTCTCTTTAAATGTAGTAGCTACTGATACAGAGTCAATGACTGCATCCACAGCTACACCTGAAAGCCTTTTTTGTTCGTTCAGTGAAATACCTAAACGCTCAAAGGTCTTGAGTAATTCAGGATCTATTTCATCAAGACTTTTAACTTTTTTATCCTTCTTTGGTGCTGAATAGTACTTGATTGCCTGAAAATCAATTTTTGGATACTTGACGTTTGGCCATTTAGGCTCTTCCATCGTTTCCCATTTTCGGTAGGCAGATAATCTCCATTCAAGAAGCCATTCAGGTTCGTTTTTCTTTGCAGATATAAACCTGACGATATCTTCACTCAACCCAAAAGGTGCTTCATCAGCCTCGAAATCTACGTGCCAACCATGCTCATATTCTTTTGAGGTAAATTCTTCTAGAACTTGATCGTCTTTGCTCATAAAATTATTCGATTCTCTTCTTTCCTTAACTACCAAGTCGCATGGAAGTTTCGCAAAGTAAGCACTTATTTATAATAATTCTAAATAATAAGGATCGAACCTGAGACTAAGGAAAAGGATACCAACCGGTATTTTAACTTATCAGAACAAGAGATGTCTATTTAGACTTTCTTCAAGAGAAATAAACGTTTCAGTACGCTCAATTCCTTCTACTTTCTGAATCTTATCATGAAGCACATCTTTGAGATGTTTTGTGTCTCTACAATGGATTTTGATGAAGATATTGTAGTTACCAGTAGTGTAGTGAACCTTCACTATTTCCACGATCCCTTTCAACTGTTCCACAACAGAATCGTAGAGTGAGGACTTTTGTAAATAGATTCCCATGAAGCAAGTTACATCATATCCCAATTTGGAATAGTCCATCTTCAAGGTAGTGCCCTTAACAACACCCATTTCTTCCAGCTTTTTCATTCTTACATGAACAGTTCCGCCAGACACGAAAACTTTCTTGGCTACTTCGGTATATGGGATTTTAGCGTCTTGCATAAGAAGGTTCAGAATCTTCAAATCGATGCTATCTATTTCGTAGTTCTTACTCATGGCACTGAGGGGTATTTTATCTTAGTTAAGGTAGGCGCAATGTGATACGCTAATTAAAATTAGATCAAAATTATTAAAATATTTATAACAAATGGCTAAGAAATTTATTTTGAATGATGGCAAAAGTGAATTAATCTGTTCGAATTCGCAGTGAGTTGAGAAAAATTGATCTTTGTTCATAAATCTCTGTGTTCGGATTAAAAGATGGAAATTCTATGTCTTTATGTTTTTTCTTAAAATATTCTTTCATTTACCAACCCTTTTGCCAAATTATGATTCGAAAATGCGGGATGATTTTTGAATGAAATATAAAATAGCAGCCTATTTGGCGGGTAGAATGTAAAAAATGTAAAAAAATGAGATTTTATTATTCGATCTCTAAATATTTATTAAGATCGTTATAATATTTGCAATTAGAGGTCAAGCCTATCTAAATTTGCTTCGTAAGCAAGTGGAATTGACCCTTCTACTTTCTGACTTGTGGGGTATTCAAAAGCGCTAGGAATACTTATCAGAAGGATCGCAACCTTCTCCTACATCCATTTTTGGGTTAATGTTGTTTATTTGAATTTGGTCGTGGTAGGGGTGCCACGACCTTTTTCTTTTTAGGGCCATACAGGTTTATAACGTTCATAGCATTTTTTAATATTGAATCTGTCTGACATTAATAGTCAGGATATCTATATTAGAGCGTTAAACCACAAGACCTAAAAAATGGAAAACAGACCTTGGTTATCATCTTACCCTGAAGGAATTCCCCACACTATTGATGCGGATAAGTACGAATCTCTAACAGAATTGTTTATTGAGTCTCGTCGAAAATTCGGAAGCAAACCGGCTTACGAAAATATGGGAAAGGTGATTTCCTTTGAGGAGCTGGGTCAATTGAGTGATGATTTTGCTTCGTATCTTCAGAATGATCTGAAATTAAAACCTGGAGATAAAATTGCTATTCAGCTTCCTAATATTCTTCAGAATCCAATCGCCATGTACGGCGCTTTGAAAGCGGGATTGACTGTGGTAAATACCAATCCGCTATATACTTCTTCCGAAATGAAGCACCAGTTTACAGATTCGGGAGCAAAAGCAGTCGTTATACTGGCCAATTTCGCATATAATCTTGAAGAGATACTTGCAGATACCCCTATAAAAAATATTATTATCACTGAGTTGGGTGATTTGGTTGGCGGCTTCAAAGGTGGCTTGGTCAATTTCGTGGTAAAGTATGTGAAGAAAATGGTGCCTCAATTCAACTTACCAAATGCAGTTAACTTTAAAGAGGCATTAAAAAGAGGTAGCGAGAGCACACTTATAAGTCCAAGTATTAAGTCTAGTGACTTGGCTTTTCTACAATATACAGGAGGGACTACTGGTGTCTCTAAGGGAGCGATGCTTACTCATAGAAATTTAATTGGGAATCTCCAGCAATTGGAAGCTTGGCTAATGCAAACGGATCTGGAAGATGGTCAAGAGATTTTTATAGCGGCTCTGCCACTTTATCACATCTTTGCACTGAATGCACACGCGCTACTACCTGCAAAACTCGGAGCGAAAAATATTCTGATTACCAATCCTAGAGACATGAAAGGATTTGTAAAGGAGTTGAGTAAACATAAGTTCACACTAATCACTGGAGTAAATACCCTCTTCAATGGGTTGTTAAATACTCCAGGTTTTGATCGACTAGATCATACTACAATAAAAGTAGCTTTAGCGGGAGGAATGGCACTTCAGCGTGCTGTTGCTGAAAAATGGGAGCAAGTGACCGGAAAAAAAATTGCCGAGGCTTATGGATTGACAGAAACTTCTCCAGGATTATGTATTAATCCGTTAGGGGAAGGTAACCGTGTCGGGACTATCGGAATGCCAATACCTGAAACAGATGTAGTGCTCTTAGACGATGAAGGAAAAGAAGTAGCAGTTGGGGAAAAAGGAGAGTTATGCGCCAAGGGACCACAAGTATTTGGTGGATATTGGGAGCGACCAACGGAAACAGAGGAGGCGTTCATTAACGGTTACTTTAAGACAGGTGATATAGCCGTAATGGAACCTGACGGTTACTTTAAGATAGTAGATCGCAAAAAAGAAATGATCTTGGTTTCTGGATTCAACGTGTATCCTAATGAGGTGGAAGATGCGGTAGCACTTCATCCGAAAGTGCTAGAGGTAGGAGCGATAGCAGTTCCCGATAGCAAGTCAACAGAAGCAGTGAAGGTAGTAATCGTTAAGAAAGACCGAAGCTTAACTGAGGCGGAAATCAAAGAGTTTTGTAAGGAGAAACTAACTGGTTATAAACGACCTAAGCATGTGAGTTTTGTAAAGGAATTGCCTAAATCAAATGTCGGTAAGATTTTGAGAAGAATTATTAAAGAAGAAGATGCTAAAACGCATACTTACGATTAATCTCTAAAACTTGAAATTCCCTGTTAACTCCTCAAAATTGATATTTAGGGTAGTTGGGCCATCGGAATAGGCCGAAATGTCATACGGGTTATAATGGATGATTAATCCTGATTCGCTGAATCCGAAGATTTCACTCAATTCAAATTTGTCATTATCAAATAAGAAGCCTTTTTCAGAATATTGATCGTTTTCCATGAGACCTTCCTTTACTCTGAAGGAGCTCTCAGCTAAGTCCTTAATAACCTT
>CAYGPP010000073.1:0-18557 GCA_964351885.1 uncultured Marinoscillum sp. | reverse complement strand
TAAAAACAACTTTTTCTTGAGGAATGCCCCTCTTAATGCACTCCTGTCGTGTTTCATTGCTTACGGCTACCAGCAGATCAAACTTTGAAAACAACTTTTGCACCCACCATTGGAATGGTTTGAATCGAAAGACAATGTCTAATCCGTGTACAGTTGCAGTAAGTTTTATTCTCTTGAAAAGTAACAGTGGGGTTAGAAAAAGAGCCATTATCGTATCGTTTGCATGAATAACTTCGATCTTTGGGTTTCTTATTAGTTTTATCAGAGCCCAAGGAAGTGAGCAGATCACAAATAGAAAAATCGGGTACTGATTATTGAAGATGATCGCTTCAACAGGTGCAATTTGTCGTGTGTTTTGTATTAACTCAAAGCTTTGCTTTTGCATACCACCTATGGAGGGCGGATATTTGTGGGTAACGAATAGGATATGCTTGCCAGATGTCATCCTCATTGGACTTTAATATTAATTGAATGACGAAATTAAAGCGTTTTGACTTATGAAGATAGCCTATGGAATAATGGGTGAAGGTAGAGGCCATGCCGCGCGATTACTTACTATAGGTCCTAGGTTGCAAGCGGAGCTATTAATATTTGCTGGGGGAGATGCCTATGATTTCTTAACAAGGATTGATTTAAGTGGCTTTGTTCAAAAGGTTGAAATTGTTAAAATCCCAACTTTTGGATTTCGATATAGCGGCGCTAAGATTTCATTCTTTAAGACGTTGATAGCCAATATTCCAAAATATTTTGATATCAAACTCCATAATACCCTATTTAAGAAATGGGGGCTGTTTGAAAAAAACACCCAATTCGTAGAAGATCGAATCAATCTGTTCCAACCAAATTTGATTATTTCGGATGGAGAGCCTTATATCAGTCATATTAAGAGAAAAGTTCAATTTATCAGTTTGGATAGGTTTGCGAAAATCGCATTTTGCGAATCTTCTATATCATCGCCTATTAGCTATAGAATAAAAAAAGCATTAGAAGTCTGGACTTATAAACAGTTATTGGCTAAGCCTGCTTATATAATTACTACATCTTTTTACGAAGTAGCCCCAAAGAAAAAAATGGAAAAATTAATGTTTGCAGTCGGGCCAATATTCAGAGAGGAGGTAGTAGCCGCAAAACCAAGTCAGGGGAATCATGTTGTCGTTTATGCTACCAATGCCTATGTCTATACCAAACCATTCTTTAAGACTCTGCAAAATCTCTCGAGAAAAATTTATTGCTATGGAAGCAGTCAAAAAGGTATACGAGGAAATATTGAGTTTTGTGAGTTTGACACAAATCAATTCACAGAGCACTTAACATCGTGCGCATACGTGATTTCTACTGCGGGGAATATGTTGCTTTCAGAGTTAAGGTACTTAAAAAAAAGAGCCTTATTATTCAAAACAGCATCTTTAGAGCAGCAAGAAAATATTCTGTATGCTTCTAAAATCGGATTTGCCAGACAGATAGAATTCACCAGAGCGTTATCAGAAAAAGAAGTAGAGAAACATTTGTTGTATCTCCATGCTTCTGATTCGACCAAGGATAATTCTGATTTAATCGTTGAGAAGATATTGTCGTTTCTCAAATGATGAGGAAATATAACTTGTCCTTTCACTAAATTTACAATTCAAAATCCAGAGTTAGAATGAGTCAGCAATCAAAATACGATAAGAAATTAGATTTATATGAGAATAGCTTTATGGAGGCTCTCACAAGAAGTCCTTATTGGTTACCTCCGGTCATTTTTGTTCCCGTGATTTTATATTTCGTATATGATGGATTAGCGCGTATAGAAGTTATCAACATCTTGATAGTAAACCTACTGGGAATCAGTGGATTTGTAGCTTGGACTTTACTCGAATATGTCATTCATCGATTTGTTTTTCATCATCAGCCTACTTCTAAATCAGGTAAACGTCTTATATTCATTCTGCACGGAGTTCATCATGCTTGTCCTAATGATTTAGGTCGGCTAGTCTTCCCTGTCACTGCTAGCGTACCCTTATCTGTAGCATGTTTCTATCTTATTAAAACTATGCCATGGACAAGTGACGGGTATAATTCTATATTTTTTGCCTTTTTCATATTAGGGTACTTGACCTATGATATGATTCACTATGCATCTCATGCCGTAACCTTCAAAAATGGAATTCTCGCTACAATTCAAAAAAATCACTTAAGGCATCATTTTTCTAACCCCTATTCTAGATATGGAATAAGTTCTGAAATTTGGGATTTAGTTTTTAGAACATCAGGTCGAAAAAAGTGACACTTTAATGGTGCTTTCTGGGACATGAAACGAGGGATAAATTCGCCAAAATTGAGGAGTTTAAGAACCAATGCTTTGAGTCAGTTAGATTGTGAAAACACATCACATGATTTTTTTTGAAATGCTCAGCCTCTGTTCCTACCGTTTTAATAGTTGGCTGGTTTTATAGCCTAAAATAAATGAAGTCACACTTCTTTATAATTTGATTCTGCCCCTAAATCCTTTTCGTTTTCAGAGATTCTTTTAGAGTTGATCCAACTATAATTATCTTCTCTTGGCTGATTAATCGGCACAGGATTTCCCAAATAATCCAATCGCTTACCGGGCCAAACGAATGTACTCCAGAGATATTTAATTAACGACCCTTGGTCCAGGTTAGGATGTAAGTGTTTTTTGAACTCTTTCTCGTGTACATCAGGCAACAAACTCCAATGTAGGTTTGGCTGGTTATGATGCAGCCCATGATAGCCGTTGTTAAACAAAAAAGAATTGCTCAGCTTACTCGTAAAATTTCTTGAATGATTATATTCATGTTCGAGATCACACCCATCATGTTGCCAGTAATTGACTCCCATGATAGCCCATTGTGCCCAGAAATGTGGTAACCAAATTGTTAGTAAAGTTGTTTTCCAGTTCAAAAAAAGAGGTAAAATAGTAATTAATCCTACAGCGGCAAATTCTAGCAGAAACTGTAATATCCATCTATACCGTTTTAGTTTCCACATTTTTTTGATGACAAACCACTCTGATTTCAAAACACCGAATGTTGTAAGAAAAAAGAAAAATAGTTGATTTAGTAAGTTCCAAGAAAACCTCGCTTTATCAGGGCGTACAATGTCTTGATCTGTCCCATTGTGTTGATGGTGGCTTAAGTTATGAGCTACAACAAAAGCACTCACGGGATGACCATAGGTCATTGATAAAATTATTTGAAAAAACTTATTGGCTGATTTACTCTTGAATATAGGTGTATGCACGACATTATGGATCATAACTGTGCATAAAAAGGAAAGAAAGCATAAGTAGCCGATCCCAACTATTCGTAGCCAGATACTGAGATTCTCAAAATTATACCAAATAATCCCAATGCTGACAAAGTATAAAAGAGCTATAAACAGTGTTTTAATATCCGCTTTGAATTTTAACATAATATCGAATCACTTAAATTGAACTATAAAAATTGTCGTGGATCAGTTCCAAAGATATTAAGTCGTGTGTCCAATTAGACTTGGGGAAGAAAATTTTATAAGAAAATTTTTTTCTGTGACTCTGATGTTAATTTGAATTCATGGATTTCTTGTTTGTAGATATAGCAGTCATTTCCTATTTCATGACATAGATTTCGATAGTACGCACTAACTTTGAGTAGATAATGAGCAATTCTGAATTTATTTGGCAGAAAGACCGTGAACCGCATTTCCATAGAAGAAAGAAGATTCTAAGAGATGTACCCCAGGTCAAGCAATTATTCGGGATAGATGCAAAGCTCAAATACAAAGTGCTGGTTGTCTCTTTTTTACACATAGGTATTTCCTTATTCGTCCCTAATAATAGTTGGATGTTTTCCTTAGTGCTTTTATTAGTTGGGACTACCCTTGTTCATATTCTTGTATTAGCCATTCATGAGCTTTCTCACAATCTGGCTTTCGAATCTGAGGCCGAGAATAATTGGCTTGCGATGATTGTGAATCTGCCATTGCTTATCCCTTTTGCAATGGCATTCAAAGTCTATCATTTAGAACACCACTGGAAGCAAGGGGAGGCTAGTTTTGATACGGATTTGCCCACTCGGTTTGAGGCTAAACTATTCAGGGGATTTTTTGGTAAACTAGTCTGGATGCTGTTTCAGTTCCTATTTTACGGGTTGCGTCCGCTTTTGATCTATCCCAGAAAACCGAATAAATGGGAATTAATGAATATTGCTATGCAAATACTATTTATTGGCATGTACTACTATTTCTTTCATTGGTCTGGTCTTCTTTATCTATTGTTATCGATAGTCTTTGCATCAGGATTACACCCATTGGCTGGTCATTTTGTATCTGAGCATTACGTTACGAAACAGGGTCAAGAGACATACTCTTATTACGGCCCATTGAATAAATTAGTTTTTAATGTAGGTTATCACAACGAGCATCATGATTTTCCTAATATTCCTGGCTCTAAACTTCCAGAGCTGAGAGAATTAGCTAAAAACCATTATTCTCATTTACATTCCTACAACTCTTGGCTGAAGGTGATATATCATTTCCTCACAAGTAAGGAAGTTGGGCTAAACTCTCGAGTGAAGCGATAGAAACATGAGCCTATTCGAGGGCGGAACGTTTTCATCATAAATTTAATGAAGTCATCGGAATTTCATTTACAGCACACCTTTTGATAAGTCCCAATGTAAAAAAAAATTCAAAAGGGATAAAAAGACTTATCCCTTTTCAAAAACAGAGCTGCCTGCCAAATACGGCCTCCATGTCTCATTGTTGTGCATGGTAGAGCGAACGGAAGCATAGAAATTCATATAATTTATTAAATGCAGCATAGCGTGCGGATTTTTCGATCCTAATTTTATAAACCTATCATGTAGCCGCGCTTCATCTTCCCCTAGTTTCCTGACATTTCTAATAATCCGAAGCATTTCTTTATGAACTGGACGAAAATTCATTAAGGGCGCGCCATCATTTTGTCTTCGATCTCCTAACTCATTTGTGAAATTAGATAATCGCTCGCCAAAATTATTAGCATCGTATAGATTGTTCATCAGCCAAATGGATCCAAGTTCTGCCTCTTCCTGAGTGATGTTTTTGAATATAATGTTTGACTCGTATGGATTTCCTGCTATAATTCTTGAATGATCTTCTACCAGTCGATTGTCTTTTTTTAGTCGATCATAAAGCGGTGTTTGGTCCGGTGCGTTTAGCAATCCATAAGTCACGTAAGGCATGGATGTTTCCATTACAAATTCAAACTGCTGCTCAAATATTTCGGGCTTATCATTGTCAAATCCAACTATCAAACCGCCATATACGCCTAATCCATGATTATAAACTGTTTTGAGCTGTTCCACTAGATTTACATGTACATTCTGCAGTTTTCTAGTTTCTTTTAGACTTTCAACATTAGGTGTTTCTATCCCTATAAATACTGAATACAACCCAGCATACGTAGCTAAGTTCATTATCTCTGCATCTCTCGCGACATCTATAGAGACCTGAGAAACGAAATTCATTCTACCATCAGTCTGCTTTTTATTCCAATCACCTATAGCCTGTAGAATTTCTTTGGCTTTTTTACGATATACAGTAAGGTTATCATCTGCGATAAAAGCATCTCGATAGCCGTGGGCATAAAGCGAATCCAGTTCATTAATTATATTTTCAACTGATTTATGTCGCTGATTTCTCCCTAAATATTCTATCACATCACAAAACTCACACTGAAAAGGACATCCACGCGAAATCTGAACAGAACCCAGAAGTGCCTTTTCATTTGGATACAAAGACCAATTCGGTAGGGGTGTTTTAGCTAAGTCAGCTTGTGTCCCCTCGTACTCAGACTTCCAGTTTCCAGAGGCAATTTCCTTAAACATCTCATCAGCAATGTTCTCTATTTCACCACGAACAAGAATATCACAATATGAACGCACGCGATCGTATGACAGTGATGCATATGACCCACCTAGTATAATTGTCTTACCTCTTTTCCTAAATTCTGTTGAAATCTCAACCATGTGATTCCACTGACTTATTTTGCCTGTAATTGCAATGAATTCTGCATCAGTATCATAATCTACTTGGAATAACGACGCTTCGCAGATTTCAACTTCAAAATAAGGCTGCATCATTGTCGCCACAGTTGTAGTCGCCAAATCCGCCACATAAATATAGTCAGTTCTGCCACTGTCAGCCTTGCTTGGCCATCTGAAGTAGCCTATATCGGCTTCCTGTGGATTAATTAGATAGACTTTCTTTTTCATTTCATCACGAATTATGGTTCACTAAAATACCAACAATATAGATATCGAGATAATTAAAATCAAAAAGAATTGTACTACTCTCAGTAAGAATTTTTTTATTGAGCACCCTTCTCAGATTTCTAAAAAATGATCAAAACCACTCACATCAATCACTTAAAGCAATTAGCCCACATCTCTACCTAAAAGTCACTCAATCAGAACTTTGGTGGAAGCAAATACACTCTAAAAACCGAAATCATCTTTCAGAAAGTTCGAATCAGAAGGTGTTTAGACCAATCCTTTTAAGTCTTCTATTATTTTTTTCCTGGTTAGTCTACAAAACCAGCCACACTATTTAAGCGCTTAGGAACAAAATCACATGGTGTGTTTTTTCAAAAACCCTCTATTCCATAATACAACCAAGGAAACGAAGATATCATCTTCAAGATGGGGAGTAATGTGGTTTTAATATGAAATTTTCTCTAGTATCAGATCAATAGCGTCTTTCATTGTATCCATCTTGCTGATTGCATCATCTTCTATAACTATTCCAAATCTATCTTCAATGCCTAGGATAATATCAATAATGTGAGAAGAATTAATTTCCAAATCATTGATTAGGTCTTTTTCTTCTGTAACGTCTTCGATAGATATCTCTTCTGGAATGTAAGGATGCATTATTTCTAGTAAGATCGTTTTTACTTCTTCCTCAGTCATTGTGTGCGAATTTTCTTAAAACTAACATGCAATTTAAATCACCAAAACCAAAATTTGCCTTCACCAAAGTGTTTATTTTTCTTGACAGACAATCCCTTGGAATAGATTTTTCGTGAAGTACGTCCAGAATTTCTGGATGAATCTGATCTACGTTGAGATTAGCATGAACAAAGTCATTCTCCATTTGAATGATACTCGCTACCAATTCAAGAGATCCTGCCCCCCCTATGGCATGTCCAATCATGGACTTTGGTGTATTTATTAATGGAAAGTTAGCACCACTGAGTCCTAGTGCCTTGGACCAATTCCTGATTTCAACCGGATCTCCCTTGGTAGAAGTGAGATGACCATTGATTAGATCTATTTCATGTGGTTCTATCCCTGAATTTGATATTGCTTGTTGTATGCATTTCACTACTCCCTCTGAATTAGCTGCGGTCATTGACCCTCCATTCCTTTGTCCTCCAGAATTAACATGCCCTCCTAAAATTTCAGCATATATGTGTGCGCCTCGCTCTTGAGCACTTTCCAAAGTTTCGAGTACCATTGCCCCAGAACCCCCAGCAGGGACAAATCCTGAGGACGTGGCACTCATAGGTCGTGATCCAAGCTCGGGGTGTTCGTTTGAGTTCACACACAGTACACGCATAGCGTCGAATGAACCCCAAATGTACCTACCATCTCCCTCGGTGCTACCACAGAGCATGCGCTTTGCCCTGCCCATAGCCAAATGTTCATAGCCAATAAGAACTGCTTCTGTCCCAGTAATACACGCCGATGAATTAGACTGAACCCTATTGCCCAACCCAAGTATCGAGTTAAGATATGCTGCCGCGCCACTGTTCATATATTCAGAAATAGAACGAGATCCTAGTTTTCGACCATCACCCCTATCTATTTTATATTGAACTATTTCTATTGTATGGCTATCTCCAGATAGGTCCCCAGCACCAAAAACAATACCTGAATCATAGTCTGTATTTTGTCCAGACACCTCAAATCCCGAATCTTTCCATGCTTCGAGACCAGAAAGAAGCCCATAAATAATTCCCTTATTCGTTATTTTCGAAGCATATAATCTAGGTAAACACTTGTTTAGGTCAATGGTGGAGAGATCAGGTGCTCCCCCAATCTGACACCTTATATTTAATCTTTCGAGTTCCTCCCAATGCTTAATTCCTGACTTACCTTGCCTTAGAGCCTTTTCATATTCTTTAATACCAATAGCATTTGGCGCTACGACTCCTATGCCTGTGATAACTACTCTATGTTTTTTCATAACGTCACTTTAATAAAAACCTCAAATTTCCTCATATTTTCCTTTTAAAAAGGGATCCATTATCCTATTATTTGGACTTTGCTCCACCCATACTCTAATCAGGCAGCGCTATTTAGGTCGTCTAGTGTTTTTTATTTGTTCAAACAATGAAATATTGACTAGGAATTACTCCTTTTTATTATCATTCCTGAAAATTCACCTTGAGCCACTCGAATACCTGAAGACAGTTTACACGAGATCTTACATTTGAGCTTTCCATGCCGATAAAAAATCTTTCTTGATGTAACAATTAGACAGTCGCCAGGGCCAACCTTGTTTAAAAAATCTACACTTGAATTTGTCAAAGCAGGGAGAAGGCCCAAATCCTTGTCTCCCATGTGAAGAAAAATACCCCAACACACCAATCCAATTTGAGCCATGATTTCGGTGACAATTACACCAGGAACTGTTGGATTTTCTGGAAAGTGACCTTTAAAATAAAATTCATCTTCCTTTATTCGATAATGACCTATCACACTATCTTCGGTTACTAACTCTAGTGAGTCCACAAACAAGAATGGCTTTTTATACGGTAATAATTGAATGATGCTTTCGGTAAGTTTCATTGATTACATAGAGTTTATTCCTATTCGTAACTTGTAAATGACTCGAATAAAAGAAGCTTGTTTAAAAATTTTTCTTAAACGTGCTTCTTCTAGTTCTCGGTTCGAATTTAGATTCATTCCAAAGATTAAGGACAGCATTATTATTTTCCAGCATAGGGCCACTTGTGATATATTGGACTGCATTTTTCGAGAATGCACTCATTAATTTTTCAATTATTATAGTAGGGGCTCCCATATGCTGATATTTTGGGATTACCCCTATTAGAAATAAGTCAACATGCCTATTAAAATAGAATGCTTTTATTATGTGGAGAAATCCAAAAGGGAAAAAACTTCCTTTGGCTTTTTGTAAAGCTTTTGAAAGAGATGGAAACGAAATGCCAAATCCGACTACATCGTCATTTTCATTGACTAAAATGCAGATATAGTCCTTTTTCGCAAATCCAAAATACTGTTCGGTATAGTAGGCTATTTGTTTTGGCGTTAGTGCATGATATCCATAAAGATGAGCGTATGATTCATTCAATGTTTCAAATATTGCCGGAGCGTATTTGAGAATATCTTTTGTCTTATTTATTTTAAGTGCTCTGATCTTGAATCTGGAGCTAACAAGTGAAGCGGTTCTAGCTATTTTCTTTGGAACTACACTTGGCATAAGGCCTGACATTTCAACCCATGTTGCGGAGGCTTCTAATCCCCAATTTTTGTAGTGATCTATATAGTATGGGTAATTGTATATTGTTGCCTGACTTGGTAGTTCATTGAAACCATCGACGAGTGCCCCCTCAAAATCCAAATCTGTGAATCCCATTGGTCCATGAATTGTAGTAGCACCTTGAGAGAGTGCCCATTGTTGAGCGGCTTCAAATAGCAAAGTAGATACTTCACTGTTGTCGATAAAATCTACCCATCCAAATCTTGCAAGATTTTTCTCTTTGATCTCGTGATCCAAAGAAATTGCAGCAATTCTGCCAACTATCTGTGTGCCGTCCTCTACAATCCAATAACATGCCTTGGCATGATCGAATGCAGGATTTTTATCTTTCAAAAGGGTACTCAATTCAAAATTAATTAAAGGAGGCACATAGTATTCATTATGCCTATAGAGCTCAAAAGGGAATTTTATAAACCTCTTTAAGTCTGTTTTGGAGTAAATTTCCTTAATGGTGAAAGTCATTTATGCTCTAGTTATGATTTTCTTAGTCTTCGCAGTTCTCTTCGGATTCCTATTACCAATTAGTTTACATAGCTATTGCACCCATTCTTAGGGTAAGTAGACCTCATAAAACTACCATTTGCCTTTTTTGAATGCATAGATGTTGTGAAATCAGCTGATTTTTTTTAGCAGTAATCAAGTATTGATAGAAGCGGAAGGTCTAGTTTCTTTGCTATTTTGAGCGTTTTGTCAATTGCTGTGTCTATTTGTTCTAGAGAATGGGCAGACATGAGTGAAAATCTGATTAAAGTATCTTCAGGTGCCACGCCTGGGGATACAATAGGATTGACAAACACACCTTCTTCAAATAAAAGTGAAGTCATTTGAAAAGCCTTTTCGGTATTTCTTATATATATAGGTATAATTGGGCTTTCAGACTGCCCTGTATCAAATCCAAGACTCTTGAACTTAGCCAGTGCATAATTGGTATTCTCCCAAAGCTTTAACCTATGACTATCATCGTGCTCGATTATATCTAGAGAGGCCAAGGCAGCAGCAGTGGAGGAAGGAGTCATGCTAGCACTAAAGATCAATGACCTTGATTGATGTTTTATGTATTGAATCGTTTCTGTATCTCCAGCTATGTAACCACCAAGTGATGCGAGTGACTTGCTAAATGTTCCTCCAATTAGTTCCACTTCATTAGTTAATCCAAAATGGTCTGGAGTCCCTCTTCCATGGTTTCCGAGTACGCCAATCGCATGGGCGCAATCACACATTATGGAGGCTTTATATTTTTTGGCTAGCTTGACAATTTCAGAGAGCTTAGCTATATCACCTTCCATACTATAAACACCATCTATAATAATTACCCGGTGCTTGTTTGCTGTCAGTAGTTGCAGTCTCTTCTCCAATGAATCCATATCATTGTGGCGAAAGATTACTTTTGAGGCTTCACTAAGCTTAGACCCTTCGTAGATGGAAGCGTGGCTCAACCTATCCATCAAAATCACATCATTTTTTTGAGCTATACATGGAATCACTCCAAGGTTTACTTGGAATCCAGTGCTAAATACAAGCACTTCTTCCTTACCCAGAAATTTGGCCAATCTATTTTCCAATTCCTCGTGTAATTCAGTAGTGCCATTTAAGAATCGAGATCCTGAGCAACTAGAACCAAATTTACTCAAAGCACTTGAGGCTGCTTCCATTACCTTAGGGTGCGTCGTAAGACTCAAATAACTGTTCGACCCAAACATCAAAACCTTTTTTCCATTGACTGTTACCTCAGTTTCTTGCTTGGATTGAAAAGTTTTAAAGTATGGATAAAAACCGTTTGATTTATTTTTTTTAGTCTCTGAGAAGTCCGAAAACCTATCTTTTAGGAAGTGAGTCATTAGGCAAATTTAACTGAAAGGGAAGAGAATCTATCAAAAAAACCTCAGAGAAGAGATTCAAGAAACCTTTGAGAATCCCCCCCCCATAAATTTATCTTTACTGATCAATGCATCGATATAGCTCTTGGAAGAATCGAAAACGAACTAGTGAGGTAATCAGTGCCTTACCCTTTGGCACAGGACTAAAATGGCAAGTAATCAAAAATATAGCTAGAATCAGCTCGGAAAGAACTTGAAGTATGGATGTGCAATATCCCCAAGCACTTTATTACACGGACTCAAGAAGGTAGAAAGGATATCGACATCTAACTATATCTTTATAAATGGGAGGATCAGTGCATCTATCCAGTTGACAGTAGTAAATGAGACAAAATAGCGTTTTTTCTGATCAGATGTTTTGTAATTTCTGCTCACTCAATCAAGTTACAAAACTTGAACAAAAAAACTCTCAAGTTACGATGCGCTAAACTTGAGAGATGTCGGCTCTATGCGTATTATGACGAAGCGGACGCTACGACCAAAGCTGTTAATTTGTCTCTATGGAAATGAAAATACCACTAAAGAATCTGCTTAGTGGTATTGCTCAACGTTGATGCTCTCTAATCGGTTGAGGGCTTTGTTTCCGTTTCACTCTTATCCGTGTCGTTCGAAATTACTCTTGCTAAATTCATTTCCTAAGGTGGCGTATAAAGCGCCAAATGTCAATGCTGCTTATTACCTTAACTATTCTATCAAGTGGTCCGACACTTGGGGAGTACTATAGAATTACTTTAAAGCCGTTTGATTAAATTGCTATCTTTAATAAGGCTTAGTTAAACGAATAGGTTTGTGTGATATGAGAGCTGAGTTCATCAAATTATACCCAGAAAATCCAGAAGAAAAGAAGACCCGACATATCGTGGATGTACTACGCCAAGGAGGCTTAATTATCTACCCCACTGATACCGTTTACGCCATAGGATGTGATATTTTTAATTCCTCTGCTTTGGATCGCTTGAAATTATTGAAGGGGATTAAAGGAAAGAGTCTTAATCTCTCATTCGTTTGTCATGATCTTAGCAACCTATCTGAGTATGCAAAGCAAGTAGATACGCCAACTTTTAAGTTGATGAAAAAGTCTTTCCCTGGACCATTTACGTTTATTCTGGATGCATCTAGCAAAGTGCCGAGGATATTGAATGCCAAGAAAAAAACAGTGGGAATCAGGGTTCCTGATAATAATATTCCGCGAGAGATCGTACGGATATTGGGAAATCCAATTATCACCACATCTATTCATGATGAAGATGAAATAGTAGAGTATTCCACTGATCCAAGTTTGATATATGAGGAATTTGAAAATCTGGTGGATATAATTATTGATGGGGGGCCTGGAGGAAATCAACCAAGTACGGTAGTTGATTGCACGGGCTTAGAACCGGTGATTATCAGGCAGGGTATGGGTATTTTAAGTTAATCGGGGAAAATGAAATTGCTCATTGAACCACATTACTTGGGGAGTATAGAATATTTCTCACTCATAACCAGAGCTGATGAGCTGGTATTTGAGATAAATCAACATTTCACAAAACAGTCCTTCAAAAACAGGTGTGTATTTCTAACTGCAAATGGTGAGCAGACACTTTCAATTCCAGTTTCATACGGTAATCGCACTCCCTTCAAAGAGGTAAAGATTGATCAGAGTCAAAGCTGGCTTAGAGTTCACTGGGGAAGCTTCAGTTCGGCTTATGGCAAATCTCCATTCTACGAATTCTTCGAAGAGCAATTCCATACCGTTTGGTTTGCCAAGCATAGGTATTTGATCGACTTAAATCTGGATATGATGACATTGTGTCTGAGTTTGCTCCAAATTGACAGGCCGCTGAAACTTACTGAGATTTATGATAATGAAGTAGATGCTGCGATTTTTGACATAAGAGAACTTATTCTTCCAAAAACGAATTATACAGATCGGACGTTCTATTGTCCGGAAGAATACGATCAGGTTTTTGGCAACAAATTTGTCTCTAACCTGAGCATAATTGATTTGATCATGAATGAAGGCAGTAACGCTTTGAATGTTTTGAAAAAGTCTATACGGAAAATACCTGAACAATTGTGAGATTCATGGTGTTTTTAAAACTTAATCCCTAGCTAGGGATTTGACTTGGATAAGTCTTAAATTTACTGAAACCACGCAATACAATAAATCCATTTTATGGAAGCTAAATTTTCAAATAGAGTAAAAGAAGTAATCTCTCTCAGCAGGGAGGAGGCTTTGAGGTTAGGGCATGACTATATTGGGACAGAGCATCTTCTGCTAGGCATGATCAGAGAGGGTGAGGGAGTTGCAGTAGGGTTACTCAAGAAATTAGGGGTGTCGTTGGAAGAATTAAGATCTTCGGTGGAGCAGGCAACAAAAGGGACTGCCACCAGTAATGTGAAGAACCTAGCCAATATTCCGCTTACTCGCCAGTCAGAAAAAGTATTAAAGATCACTTACTTGGAAGCGAAGATTTTCAAAAGCCAACTCATCGGCACTGAGCATCTTTTGCTTTCAATATTGAGAGATGAAGATAATCTAGCCACCCAGATATTGGACAAGTTTGATGTCAGCTATGACGTAGTAAAGGAGCTGCTTGAATATCAAACAGAGAACCCAATGGCTCAGTCAGATACTGATGATGGCGATGACGACTCAGGTAAGATATTTGGAGGATCATCTTCACCTGGAGGATCTTCTGGTGGAAAAGATTCATCCAAAGGGGGAGAGAAATCTAAGACTCCCGTATTGGATAATTTTGGTCGCGATTTGACCAAAATGGCAGAAGATGACAAATTAGATCCGATTGTTGGGCGTGAAAAAGAAATAGAACGTGTCGCTCAGATTCTGAGTAGAAGAAAGAAAAATAATCCAATACTAATTGGCGAACCTGGAGTTGGTAAAACAGCAATAGCCGAAGGATTGGCATTAAGAATTGTACAGAAAAAAGTCTCAAGAATCCTATTTGGTAAGCGAGTAGTTACATTGGATTTGGCTTCATTAGTTGCTGGCACGAAATACCGCGGGCAGTTTGAGGAGAGAATGAAAGCCGTGATGAATGAGATTGAAAAATCTCCAGACGTGATTCTTTTTATAGATGAGCTTCATACGATAGTTGGTGCTGGAGGTGCTTCAGGTTCATTGGATGCTTCCAATATGTTCAAACCTGCGCTAGCGCGCGGTGAGATTCAATGCATCGGAGCAACTACGTTGGATGAGTATCGCCAATACATTGAGAAGGATGGTGCCTTAGCCCGTCGTTTTCAAATGGTCATGGTAGATGCTACCACACCAGAAGAGACGATTCAAATTCTTGATAATATCAAGGATAAGTATCAAGATCACCATCATGTGAATTACTCGCCTGAGGCCATTAATGCTTGTGTGACGCTATCAGACCGCTATATCAGCGATCGATTTTTGCCAGACAAAGCCATTGATGTGTTGGATGAAGCTGGTGCTCGTGTGCATATTAATAATATCAATGTGCCAGAGGATGTGATCAAACTCGAAGAACAAATCGAGGAGATTAAGAAAGAAAAAAACAGGGTTGTTAAAAGTCAGAAGTACGAGCAGGCGGCTGAACTTAGAGACACAGAAAAGAAGCTGATTGCTCAATTGGATGAGGAGAAGGTTAGGTGGGAAGAAGAGACACGGACTAAAAGATACGTGGTGGAGGAGGACAATGTAGCGGAAGTAATTGCTATGATGACTGGAATTCCTACTAAACGAATAGCTCAAAATGAAAGTGCGAAACTCCTGAATATGAAGGAGGAATTGATGACCCGAGTAATCGGTCAGGAAGATGCGATCAGCAAGCTTACCAAGTCAATTCAACGAACGAGAGTAGGGCTCAAGGACCCAAAGAAACCAATTGGGTCGTTTATATTCTTAGGTCCTACAGGAGTTGGTAAAACCGAGATGGCCAAAGTGCTATCCACGTTTTTGTTCGATAAGGAAGACTCATTGATCCGTATGGATATGAGTGAGTATATGGAGAAGTTTTCCGTATCAAGGCTCGTTGGAGCACCTCCAGGATATGTTGGTTACGAAGAAGGGGGGCAGCTTACTGAGAAAGTAAGACGGAAACCTTACTCGGTTGTGTTACTTGATGAAATCGAAAAAGCACATCCAGATGTGTTTAACATTCTGCTTCAAGTATTAGATGATGGTATTTTGACAGATGGACTTGGAAGAAGGGTTGATTTTAGAAACACGATCATTATCATGACTTCTAACATTGGTGTTAGAGATTTGAAAGATTTTGGTGCAGGAATTGGATTTTCCACAGCTACTAGGAAGGATAGTGCTGATGAGATCATGAGATCAACAATCCAGAACGCATTGAAGAAAGCTTTTAGTCCTGAATTTCTTAATAGGTTGGATGATGTGATTGTATTCAATACACTGGAGAGGGAGCATATTCATCAGATTATAGATATCACACTAGGTAAGTTATTCGCTCGAATTCTTGAGTTGGGTTACTCTGTAGACTTGACCGAAAAAGCGAAGGATTTCTTGTCTGACAAAGGATTTGACCCACAGTACGGAGCTCGTCCGTTAAACAGAGCCATTCAGAAGTATCTTGAAGACCCTGTAGCTGAGGAGATTCTGAAAGGAGATCTGAACGAGGGAGATACGTTGGTCGCTGACTGGGATGAAAAGGGGGAAGAACTTACCATTAAGGTGAAAAAGAAAAAGGTCAAGCAAGAAGACAAAGAGAAAGATTAAACAGTTCTAAATAATTGAAAACGAGTCAGCCAACACTGACTCGTTTTTTTTGTGCTTAAGCTAGATTCGATAGAATCAAAATATTTTTGTATAAAGTAGTTTATATAATAAACTTAATTATATTTACAATAAAAGTAGAAAGCATGAAAGAGCAAGAATTAACAGAGAAAGAAAGCTTTGGTCTGATCACAGAAATGATAAGCAGAGCACAGAATAACTACAAGAGCGGAGCTAGTTTCCACTTCCTGCTCTGGGGATGGGTAGTAATGTTGGCTAATTTAGGTAATTACTTCCTTGAGACTTATACCACATTCGAACATCCGTATATTGTTTGGGTGGCGAGTTTTCCAGCCGGTATAATCAGTGCCGTCTATGGTGCAAAGCAAAGTAAGTCAAGATCAGTAACCACTCACCTAGATAAACTTTATGGTCAAGTTTGGATAGCTGTTGGTGTTGGGATATTGACAGTAATACTTTTTATGGGTCGATTGTCATTTAACCATAATGCTGTGATCCTATTATTTGCTGGTATTGGTACTTACATCACAGGTCAGTTGTTAAGATTTACACCTTTAATTCTTGGTGGAGTAGCTTTGGGTTTGGCATCTATACTTGCCTTTAATGTAAGTGTCGTAGATCAGTATTTGGTTGGTGCAATTGGTATATTTTTGGGATATCTAATACCAGGCTATATTTTGAAAAACAAAGAAAAATGAGCGGTTTTAAACCACTGAATCCAATATTGCACTCTCAATTGCGATTGGCAATAATTAGTTTGTTGTTAGGATTGGAGTCTGCAGAATTCACATATATCAAGGAGAAGACCGAGGCTACATCTGGCAACCTAAGCGTCCAGTTGGACAAACTTTTTGCGGCTGGATATATCAAGGTGGAGAAGTCATTTAGGGGAAAAAAGCCGGTCACTACATGCAGCATTACGAAGCAAGGAATTGTAGAGTTTGAGATATATGTAGCTGCCTTAAAGGAATATATCGAGTAATTTTTTTGATTATACAGTTTATAAAATAAATAAGTTTATATGAAATTACGAATTTGGATTCTATTGATTATTCTAGGAATAACCAGTTGGCCTTTTGCAACAGCGCAGGATTTTCGATCCACCAATAAGGCTGAGATCTCCAATCTTCAAAAAATGGTTGGAACTTGGGTTGGTAAAGGTTGGGTTTATACTGCCCAAGGTAAAAGGGAAGATTTTCACATTGATGAAGAGATCACATATGACTTGGATAGTACTGTGC
Organism: uncultured Marinoscillum sp.; assembly: GCA_964351885.1. Taxonomy (GTDB): domain Bacteria; phylum Bacteroidota; class Bacteroidia; order Cytophagales; family Cyclobacteriaceae; genus Marinoscillum. The sequence goes on along the minus strand of CAYGPP010000073.1, from coordinate 1,176 downwards.
TCCGCATTCGTGGTGTTGGAATGTCTGCAGGATCAGGCTCTAAGGAATTAATACATGATGCCTTAGGTGTGATGTACTACGATCCATTCGAGAAAACACTAAAGATGGATTCATGGATTGCAAAAGGGATGCATACTACTTCAAAGGTTGAGGTTTTAGGAAAAGGAAAATTTAAATGGTCTTTCAATGCAGGGCGATCAATGTCGATTCAATATCACATAACCATCGAAAATGATAAATGGCTAGAGGTTGGCGAAATGTCAAGAAATTCTGAACCTTTCATGAAGTTTTTTGAAATGAACTTGACTAAACAGTAACTGACAATGGATCCTCCAAAATTTGATTAATTATCTACTAATTTTGAAGGGTTTGATTCAATGTGAGTTCAATATGCCCCTAAGTATTTTCTCAAGAACCATTCAGTAAAGAAGAATAAAGTAATTAGCAACAAAATCCAGATGCTTTCAACTAGAGGATACTTGTCTTCATAGGTATGTATTACGCTTGGAAAATCTCTTTGAGAAAGTAGGTTAAGCAATTGAGATCTTTCAATAAAGGGCAGAAATTGTCCACCCGATTTTTTGGATATTGTTCGCAGAAGATTGTGATCGGCAGTAAGATTGATGCTCTCGACCTGAATATCCTCAACTGAAAAATTACCACTTTTCGCAAATCGTTTTCCGCCGATTTCCACAGCAGCTTCGAATTGATAAATCCCTGACGAAAAGCGACCTAGGTTGAAACTACTACTCACTTTGTTATCTACTATTTCATAGTTATCCACTTCGCCAGACTCATTGGTTATACTCAGTGAAATGGTATTCCCGTATATTCTTTCGTAAACATCACTATATGATTCTGTATCAATAAAAACTTGCTCGCCTTCCCGATAGCTATTCGTCCGAGATTTTGCAGTGAATCGTTCCTTATTTGTCTTAATGGTTAGATACTGTATCGTTTTGGTGACTATACCTTTAAATAAATTCGAATTATCTTCAGATGCGGCTTCTTGTAGTTTCCATTGCCATATTCCACTACCAACCAGAATTGCGGATTTACTGCTTCCATCATCAAAAAAAGTCAGCAATGGTCTATCTGTTTCCAAGCTTCCTACCTGCTGGAAAAGAAAATTTTCCGTTGGCCCTGCTACTCTGTACTCTCCAAAAGGTACTGCTA
>CAYGPP010000072.1:0-18932 GCA_964351885.1 uncultured Marinoscillum sp. | reverse complement strand
AATTAGTTAGCTGGTTTGCGGCTTTTTTGTGACGTTAGCGGTTGATGATCGCTTGAGGTGTTTGGCCTGTCAGTGCTCTCTCCTTTTTATAAAGAGATGTTTTGCTTACGCCAATAAAGCTAGCGATGTGTTGGGCCTCCAGATTGGGATTGGCCATTTCATCTTTGATAAATTGATCGATCCTTGTGAAGAATTCATCATCTCTGGTACCTATTCCGAAAGATGAAAAATCGGTCTCCTCAGCCGTGTAAGACTCAAATTTGTTTTTAAGCATCTCACGTGTTCTGATGAGCTTCTCTATCCGAACTTGCAGATGGTCTGGGTGAAATGGCTTGGGGATGTATGCATCGGCCCCAACCTGTAGTCCTTCGATGCGCTCTTCTATATTCCCTTTAGCGGTAAGCAGTATTACAGGTATGTGACTTGTCTCCAATTTGGTTTTAATAGCCTCGCAAAGTGTGTAGCCATCCATCTCAGGCATAATGATGTCACTGACTACCAGATCGATTTTCCTATTAAAGATCACATCAAGTGCTTCTGTTCCTTTGGTACACGAAATCACATTGTACTTAGGAGAGAGGAGGCCCTTAAGGAGGTTGAGGATTTCAGTATTGTCATCCACTATCAAGATGTTGTGATCAAATCGCTGGAGGCTGATGTTGATCATCTCTTGATCCAAAGTGCTCTTATCATCTAGCTCGGCCTGTACATGATCATCCATATGATGTAGTAAAGTCTGTTCCTCTTCGATTTGTATGGTATGCTGGATACTCTTAATGTTGGTTGGTAGCCAAAATGAAAATTCGCTCCCTTTACCGGGGGTACTCTCTACTGTGATATCTCCTTGATGTAAGAGAATGAGTTTTCGAGTTAGCGAGAGTCCTATACCGGCACTGTTAACCGATGAAGAAAAATTCTCATGATTTAAGTCGGAGAATCGCTCAAAAATGCGGTTGAGTTCATCAGAACGGAATCCTACTCCAGTGTCTTTGACGTTGAAATTTATCCGATCCGTATCTTGCCACAAGCGCACATGTACAGCTCCATCATGGTCTGTGTACTTAAGGGCATTGCTGATCAAATTGATCAATATTTTCTCTACGATTTCACTATCAATATCCGCGTTTAGGCTGTTTGGAGTTTCATAGGTAAGCTTGATTTCCTTGTCAATCGCATATTGCCGAAAGCTTTGCAGCAATTCTTCCATGAATCCTACCAAATCCAAGGATCGAACTTTTAGTTTTTCCTTCCCTAATTCTACCTTTCTAAACTGAATGAGCTCGTGAATGAGTTTCTGTAGCCGAAGTGAATTGCGGAAAATGCTTTGTACAGGGATGTTCAGCTCTGCTTTGTTTTTTGTTTTCTCCAACAGCACTGCTGCAGGCCCAAGGATCAAAGTTAGAGGAGTTCTAAATTCATGTGCTATGTTGGTGAAGAACTCCAATTTGTATTTTTGGATAACTTCAGATTGCTCTTGTTTTAGCCGGTCTATTTCTTCTATTTTTTTCCGCTTCGAGCGATTTCTCAATAAAAGGATCAACCCAAACTGAGCAAGAATGGCCAATATAATATAAATGACATAAGCAGTGGTAGTTGCCCAATATGGAGGGGAGATCCGGATAGTTACCGTTCGTTCAGCCGGATTCCAATTGCTATTTTCATTGGTATTGTTGAGGTGGAGCGTATAGTCACCTGGGGGTATGTTGGTGAGGTTGATGACAGACTGCTTATCCAGATTGATCCAATCTGAGTCAAATCCTTCGAGGTAATATCGGTATTTACACCGCTGCTTGTGCCAATAATCCAATGTGGTGAACTTAAAGCTGAGAAAATTCTGGGTGTAATTCAGATCGATCTCATTTTGTATGTCAATGCTGGAGTGAAGGATACCACTACTGTCGCCCGGTTGGATGAGTATGTTGGCTATAGAAAGTGATGTAAGCGCTAATCTGGGAAAACTTCTTACCGTATCTATTCTTGAAGGAAATACGATATCTACGCCATTGGTACCACCAAAAAACAAACGCTTATCATTTAGTGCAGCGCAATAGGCTCCATCGGTATATTCGTAGTTGATTAGACCATCACTCCAATTAAAATTCTTGAAAGTATCATTGAGTGGATCAAATACAAAGAGCCCGTTGTTGCTTGATAACCACAAACTGCCATTGTAATCTTCAAGGATACCATGGATGGTGTTATTGGCCAAGCCATCGTTTTGTGTGTATTGCTCCACCGAATAGTCGCTAAGGTTCACCTTGTTCAGACCACCGCTGGTGCCTACCCAAAGTTGTCCTCGGCGGTTATTGTAGAGACTCAAGACATCCTCATTGCTCAACGCACTTCCATCACTCGTGCCTGCTCGTAAATTGTGTGTAAACTGCCGCAAAAAGCTATTGAAGCGGTAAAGTCCTCCATTTCGTGAACCAAACCAGAGCATATTAGGGCCTTCCGTCTCTATACTGTAGACAATGTTACTCTTGAGTTGGATGCTTCCAAAACGCTGTGAATGCTCGGGAAGGATGGAGTAAGTCTCGTTGAGTATATAAGTCCCTTGTTCGCTCAGCTGATAATCCAAATATACGACACCATAACCACTGGTTCCCAACCAAAGATGTCCATAAGTATCTATTAAAATTTTATAGACAGAACCAAACTCAGGTTTCTTTCCATCGAAGGAAAAGTCTCGTGGGAAGTGATATATTTTCCCGGTCTTTTTTTCGATCATATCGATCCCCTCATTATCCAAACCAATCCAGAGGTTGCCTTTAGCATCTAGTGTTTGTGCTAGCACGGTGTTGTCACTGAGACCATTGGTCTTATCATAAATTGTCGCGCTATTGGTGCGCTCATTGACAATGTTGAGTCCGCCACTTCTTGTGCCGATGTAGAGATTGTTTTGGTCTGCAGCAATAGATCGTACGATGCTATTGGATATTTTGCCTTGCTGAGCATCTCCTTCACCTATCGAATGAAAGGACCTCTTTTTGGTCAGGTATTTATAGACCCCATCTCCATCTGTTCCCACCCACAGTATGTTTTGTTTGGATTCATGAATGGAGAAAATCTTCAATTTCTTTTCATACAAACTGGACAGTTGCTGATTCAAGGATTCTAGATGGACACTGTTTTTTCCCCAAATGAGCTGCAATAGTTTGCCCTCATCCGTTCCCATATAGAGCCTTTGCTGATCCATGCTCAGACTTATGGAAGTTACCGTAGCGCCACCAGTATTGATTTCGTGCTGCGCAATGATTTTTCCATTGGTAATTTCATTCAGCGTAAGCGTATTAGGGTTTTCTTGATAGATGAGAAAATATTTGGTGTCTAGCTTGATCAGCTTAGCTAAAGAAGTATTGGGCGTCCAGTTGATCTTTTGCGATGCAAATTTTCCTGAAGCATCAAGTGTGAACAACCGTTCATTTCCTAATAGGTATTGATGGCCTTCATGGGCACCGAGACCATATACATTTTTAAGTACGTCTATTTCTGGTTTGATTCGTACGAATTTATCTTCCTGCTCAGAGTACTTGCCGATACCCCATCCTACCAAACTTACGAACAATACCGAATCCGAAGTAAGTGCAGCTTGAAGGTTGTTTTCATGAAATGGGAGCCCATCAATTTTATGAAGGTAGCGGTTAAACTGGTTGAGTTTGTGATCGTATCGATTGATTCCATCATGAGTCACCACCCACAGGTTACCCGCTTTGTCCTCTAAGATTTGTCTGATGATGTTGTTGCTGAGCGAATGCTCATCATTGGCTATTGGTTTATACCCCACAATGGCATCTCCATCATATCGATTCAGTCCATCCCAAGTTCCAAACCACACATGATCATGCCGATCTAGATAGACAGCATTGATGGCACTATTGGTGAGACCAGAGCGCTTGTCTATTTGCTGTAGCGGCCATTCATCTTGCCCAAATAAAGGAAGATCCAGTGTGCCCATCAGTACAATGAGGGCGATTGCGGCTTTAGTTACCGACATAATTTTTGTCTTCTTCAGAGTTATTTCTTTTCAAAATAGGCAGAATCAGTCGTCTCAGACAGACATTGAACCAGAGCGAACACATTTGGCAACATAGAGGATACCTGCGCCTCTCCTTATGAAGACTTTAGCAAAACGGATCATCTAAAACACACATGTATTAGATGATTCGCAAAGAAGCTAACGATACATTATGGACATTGCAAATAGATTCGTAGAAAACCCCATTCTCAAGCCTGAGATGATCAAGCCCAGTCGGGAGTCTATGAAGATAGAATGCTTACTTAATCCGGGCGTCTTCAGGTTTAATAATAAAACCTGGTTGCTTATACGTGTGGCGGAAAGACCTGAACAAGTAGCTGGCAAAACCACTCTTCCAGTTTACAGTAGTCAAGGAGAATTGGAGTTGCTAACATTTGAGAACAATGACCCAAAGTTTGATGATAGCGACAAGCGTGTTTTTCAATATGATGGCGATTATTACCTCTCCACCTTATCACATCTTAGACTTCTCTCTAGCTCCGATGGGATTCACTTTACAGAGCAAGATGATTACCCGGCGCTTCTGCCTTTCGGCGAACAAGAAACTTTTGGTATAGAAGACTGTCGTGTCGCTCAAATAGGCGATACCTATTATTTGACCTACACCAAAGTCTCTCCTAGAGGAGTAGGCGTGGGACTCACTATTACCCAAGATTGGAAAACATTTGAGCGAAAGGGAATGATACTTCCGGCTCACAATAAAGACTGTGCCTTGTTCGAGGAGCGCATAGGAGGTAAATATTACGCTTTACACAGACCGAGCAGCCCTACTATAGGAGGCAATTATATCTGGATAGGCCAATCTCCAGATCTGGAGCATTGGGGTCATCATGAGTGTATTGCTACTACCCGAAAAGGTTACTGGGATAGTGCCAGAGTAGGTGCGGGTGGAGCGCCCATCAAAACCACCGAAGGATGGCTGGAAATATATCATGGCGCTGATGAGAAGCACAGGTATTGCCTAGGTGCTCTTCTCTTAGATCTTAATGATCCCACCAAGGTTCTCGCTAGAAGTGAGGAGCCCATTATGGAGCCCATAGCAGAATATGAGAAAACTGGATTTTTTGGAAATGTAGTTTTTACCAATGGCCATTTGGTCAATGGAGATAACATCACCATCTATTATGGAGCCAGCGATGAGGTGATTTGTGCAGCCACCCTTTCGGTAAAAGGAATACTTAAAACACTAGCGAAATAATGGGATTATTCAATAAACCTCTCCAGGAATACAGTTTTTTCCTTACGCAGCCCAAGGACATGCGCGTGCTACTAGGCACCAACATGATCTATGCGTTTGTGTTGCCGGTGATTGATATTTTCGTGGGAGCGTATATCATGCGAAGTTCCAACGACCCTAAGATCGTTGCGCTTTATCAGCTCACCGTTTATACGGGAATCCCCATCACCTTTCTTATCAATGGCTACCTGCTCAGATGGTTTAGGATATCCAACCTGTACAGCTTTGGGATGTTACTGAGTGGTATCTCCATGTTTGTGATGATGGGCTTGGAGGAAATGACCTTGATAGGTGTGGGCTTGGCTGGATTGCTGATGGGCACGTCGTTTGGGTTCTTCTGGGCAAACCGTGATTTTCTGGCATTGGGTACTACCAAAGATGACAATAGAAACTATTACTACGGACTTGAAACCTTCTTTTATACACTCACTGCCATATTGGTGCCGATAGCAGTGGGCTGGTTTTTGGGTGCAGCCAATAAAAACAGTTGGTTTGATGGCAACATGTCACAGAGCTATCAGATGGTCACATTGGTGGTGGTAGCACTCACGATAGTATCAAGTATCGTGATTCACAAAGACAAGTTCAAGAACCCTGAACAGAAGAATTTTCTCCATTTCAAATTTGATCCATTGTGGAATAAGCTGCTAGGGCTAGCCGGCCTCAAGGGTATGGTACAAGGTTATTTGGTCACCGCTCCCGCCATACTCATTATGCGCTTAGTAGGCGATGAAGGAGCATTAGGAATCATACAAGGTGCGAGTGGTGTTTTTACCGCCGTGATGCTCTACTTGATTGGCCGAATGGCTAAACCGAAGCATCGAATTGCCATACTTTCAGCTGGGTTAATCATCTTTCTAATCGGGACCATTTTCAATGGGTTGCTTTATTCCTCTATTGGTGTGATGGTCTTTGTGCTATGCAAAGTGCTATTCCAACCCTTGCATGATATCGGGTATTTCCCTATCCAAATGAAAGTGATAGATGTAGTTTCCGCAAAGGAAAAGCGTAGTGAGTTCGCTTACATCTTCAATCATGAATTTGGCCTTTATATCGGCAGGTTCTTTGGCTTGGGCTTGTTCATCGTACTCGCGGCTTATGTTTCGGAATTATTCGCTCTCAAGTATTCACTCATTATCGTGGCTTTGATACAAGTGTTATCCATTCCACTAGCTATCCACATCACGAAGGAATCCAACAGATATGAAGTTGAAGAAGCGATAGTTCCACTTCCAAATACACAAAACACGACCAACACAAAACCATGAAAAACAGACTAAGACATATTGTTTGGATAACGGTGCTGCTGACATCAACATGGTCTTGTAATCAGGATCACACGAAAGCGGTATCACAAAAAAGTATATCGCGTGTGACAAGCATGCCCAATGCTCCCCAGCCATACAAGCAGCTTAAGTGGAAAGAAAAGGCCATTGATTTTGACCAATATGTTTTTGATTTTGATCAGGAGGGAGAATTTCTGCCCTTAATATGGCTAGATACTACGCGAAGAAATTTTGACCAAACCACCTTCGGTCTCTACACAGTCATAGGCGATGTACGCCAAGGATATAAAGCCAATGTCGATTTTCATGAATCGCTCACTTCTCTAGGGGCAGTGCTTAGCGGAGGGCTTTCTGGTATTGACAAGACCAATCAGGACAGCAACAACTATGTGAAAATGGTGCAGAACTATTTCAATAGTGAAACTGGCTGGAACATTATGATGAATAATACCAACCCCGACGTGGCTATGCTAGGCGGAGGATACGGTAGAGATTGGTGGTATGATGTGTTCCCCAATGTGGTCTACTATGGCATCAGTGATGTCTTTCCTTCTGTAGCCGGAGCGGACGAAATTCAGCGCATGATTGCCGATCAATTCTACAGTGCTGATTCAGCCTTAGCGGGCAACTATCATTATTCCTACTTCGACTATGCTGACATGAAGGGTGTGAACAATCACATCCCACCGCAAGAAGGTGCTGCGGCTGGTCATGCTTATGTGCTCTACAGTGCCTACCAGAAATTTGGTGATGAAAAATATTTGAAAGGTGCAAAGTCTGCCATCGAGGCAATGCTGAGCCAGACCGAGAGTAGGTTCTATGAAGTGCTGTTGCCTTTTGGGGCGTATACTGCTGCGCGGTTGAATGCCGAGCAGGGCACCAACTTTGATATCATGAAGCTTCTGGACTGGTCGTTTGACGGGTGCAAGGCTGAAGTAGGCCGGACTGGCTGGGGTGTGATTTCCGAAAGGTGGGGCGATTACGATGTGCATGGCCTCCAAGGGAGCATCACAGATGGAGGTGGTTATGCTTTCTTGATGAACACACATAGCATGGCTTGGCCGCTCGTGCCTATGGTTCGCTATCAGCCACAGTTCGCCAATACTATCGGAAAGTGGATGCTCAATGCCTCCAATTCTTCCCGACTATTTTATCCATATGAAATCAATGATCAGAACCAGTGGCTCCCAGAGCGAAAGGAATTGACCAAAAATGTAATCGCATATGAAGGGTTGAGAAAAACGGATGCTTATAGCAAAGAGAGCCTTAAAGGCGTAGTGCCTGTAGCACTAGGAGATGGCCCCAACTGGGTAGTGGAGCAGCCAGAGCAATCCATGTTTAGCCTTTACAGTTCGGCGTATGCTGGCATATATGGCGCTATCATTAGCGAGACCAATGTTGAGCAGATATTGAGATTGAACTGCTTGGCTACTGATTTTTACGCTGCTGATGCCTACGCAACCTATCTCTATTTTAATCCCTATGATGAGGCAAAAGAAGTGGCTTTCGAAAATGAAAATAATGAACCTGTGGACTTATATGACGCACTCACCCATGAGGTGATTGCCAGAGACATAGACCAGGCCGGTAATTTTCTGATCAATGCGGGATCATCGGCTTTGATCGTCGCGATACCGCAAGGTGCCGAGGTAATTCAGAATAAGAACCAATACACGTGCAACGACAAAATCATTGCTTATCAATAATCAAAGCATTATGAAAACGATGAAAAACATATTGATCACCATATTGACGCTGAGTTCGCTCGCTGTAGCAGCACAAGACCGAGTTTCTGGTTTAGTGCTCGATGAAGATGGCTTTGAAGTTATCGGAACTACTGTACAGTTCGAGGGGACTTCCATTGGAACCATTACGGATCTTGATGGACGATATTCCCTCACCATTCCCGACACCCTTTCCAATCCCGTACTCAAGTTTTCCTTTATCGGATTTGCTACCGTCAGGGAGAGCGTAGGAGGAAGGTCTCAGATTGATGTCAATCTGAAGATGGATATGAATGAGCTTGACGAAATCATCATCGTCGGCTATAGCAGTCAAAGTAAGGCTGATGTGACTGGTGCATTGAATAATATAAAGGGTAAAGACCTAAATAGCCTTCCTGTATCTGGAATAGATCAGGCATTGCAAGGGCGTGCTCCGGGAGTCAATATTGCGGCTAATACTGGCGCGCCGGGTGGAGGTGTGTCTGTAAGGATTCGTGGTGTTGGATCACTCAACAGCAGCAATGATCCACTCTACATTGTAGATGGAGTACCTACTCGAGAAGTGCTCAACATTTTATCACCACAAGACATAGCTGAGGTGACCATACTCAAAGATGCTTCAGCTGCTGCTATTTATGGCTCCAGAGCCAATAATGGGGTGGTTTTGATTACCACAAAGAGCGGCGCAAAAAATCAATCTTCTGTAAGAATCAATACTCAAGTTGGGGTGCAGGTGCATGGCAAGCTAACTGAAATGACCAACCGAAATCAGTACATAGAATTGTACAACGAAGCGGCCACCAATGACAATGCTTTCCAAGAAAGTGACCTTTTTAAACGCCAATTAATAACTCCAGAGTATGCAGCGACACTTCCGGATGAAGATCATTTAGGAGCCATTTTCAGGGAGGCCTTGATGCAGAATTATGGTATCACTGCAAGCGGAGGTAGTGATAAAACGCAATACCTGCTGTCCATGACCTACTTCAATCAGGAAGGGATCATCATAGGCAGTAATTATGACCGGCTGGCTGGCAGACTCAATGTAAAATCCGAATTGAAGCCTTGGCTTACCGCAGGGGCGAGTCTGAATATTTCCCGAGCAAAAACAGATCTCGTGGGTAGCTCTGGAGATGGTGCAGGCGGTAATGGCGGTAGCATTGTGCGATACGCTTATTTCAGAACACCAGCCATTGCTATTCGTGATGCCAATGGTGATTTTGTTGATCTTCCTGAGCGATCAGATTTTTTTGGAGATGGATATAATCCTGTAGGTCTTGCTCATTATTTCAGCAATAAGAGATCAACAGATCGCTATTTCGGCAAGATATTCACGGTATTCAAGATCAATGATAACCTAAGCCTGACTTCCAATTTTGGGTTTGACTCAGAAGCTGGAGTGCAGCGACGATTCAATAGAAACTGGGGGACTAACGATCGGATTAATAATCCGAATAGTCTCGGAGTAAACAATTCAGAGCAAGTCACTTGGACCAACAACAATGTGCTGAATTATGCCATCGACTTGGGTGGAGGACATAGCCTGACTGCTTTGCTGGGTACGGAAGCTATCAGAGGTCAAGGACATAACAGTGGAATGTTTGATCGTGATTTCCCAGATCAAGATCCTAATTTGGTCTATCTCGGAAATGGACAGGGTATCTCCAATGTGTCAGAGGGCCAATATGCCTATACGCTGATGTCATTCTTTGGTAAGGTGGACTACAACTTTAACTCCCGTTTCCTTTTCGGCGCTTCCTTGAGAAGAGACGGGTCGTCAAGGTTTTCAAATGAAAACAAGTGGGGAAATTTTTACTCCTTATCGGGTGCTTGGAATTTACACAACGAAGCATTTTTGAAAAACAGCTCACTCATTTCACAAATGAAACTCCGAGTAGGGTATGGCGAATTGGGTAATCAGGAGATCGGTTATTACTCTTATTCAGATCTGATCGGCTCCAATTTCAACTATGCATTCAATGGTGCCGAGTCTCGCGGCTATGCGGTCACTCAGCTTGGAAACACCAATGTAAAGTGGGAAACCAGTAGCCAGATCAATGCAGGAGTGGACTTTGAGTTGAAAAATGGCATCATGTACGGATCTGTAGATTACTTCTACAAGGTCACTGACGATATGCTAGTGAAGCAGCCAAATCCTCCTAGCGCCGGATATGCTGCACCATCATGGGTAAACAATGGCCAGGTGCTTAATGAGGGCATTGAGTTGTTGTTCGGAGTGCGACAAGACAAAGGAGATTTTGGATTCAACATCACAGGAAATGTAGCCCTGCTGCACAATGAAGTATTAAAACTAGCTGCGCCACTGTCAGGCGGATCAATAGGGTCAAACTTCACCACATTGACAGAGGTGGGGCATCCTATTGGTTCCTTCTATATGTTGGAAATGGATGGCATCTTTCAGAATGAGGTGGACATAGCTACCAGTGCCTATCAGGGATCAAATATTCGTCCCGGAGATGTGAAATTCAAAGACAAAAACGGAGATAGCTTCATCAATGAAAAGGATCGAACCCATGTGGGAAGCTCTATTCCGAAGTACACAGCAGGGCTCAATTTGGCTGCCAACTATAAGAATTTTGACTTAACAATTTTCTTTCAAGGAGCATACGGTTTTGATATTTATAATGTCGCATTCCATGACATTGAAGGATTTTATCGGCCATTCAACCTCACCAAGGATTATTATGATAATCGCTGGACAGGGGAGGGTACTACCAATGAATATCCAAGAGCGGCTTGGAACGGGTCCAACAATAATGTAAGAATCTCTACGAGATTTCTCAAAGACGGCTCTTACACCCGCCTCAAAAACTTGCAATTGGGATACAACTTCCCAGAGAGTGTGACTGATAAGTTGAGGCTGGGATCGCTGCGTGTCTATATGTCTGCGCTCAACCTGCTCACATTCACCAAGTATCCAGGTCTAGATCCTGAGATGACCACAAGCGACAATGCCAATGGTCAGGCCGATCTGGCACGTGGTATTGATTGGGGTACATATCCGGTTGCTAAGTCTTACAATTTCGGTCTTAATCTATCCTTCTAAAGATGACAATCATGAGATCAATTCAATCATATATACTCGCTTTTACCTTGGTCGTTTTTACGGTGGGATGTTCCGATTTTCTAGAGGAGAACCTTCAAGGAAACTACTCCAATGACACCTTCTACAAAACAGGTGACCATGCCGAATTGGCCCTCACGGCTGTATATAGCACTGCGTCTTTTTCTGAGGCAACCAACAATATTTGGGTGTTTGGGGATGTGACTTCTGATGACGCCACCAAAGGAGGTAACCCTGGAGATCAAAGCAGTATTCAGTTTATCGAAGAGTTTACCTACCTCCCTAGCAATGGTTATTTGAACGATCTGTGGACACAGTATTATGAAGGTATCACTCGCGCCAATTACCTTCTTTATCACATCCCCGATATCTCGATGGATCAAGATCGAAAACGGGAGGTCCAAGGGGAAGCCTTATTTATGCGATCCTACTACTATTTCCACTTGGTCAATGTGTTTGGCGAGATTCCTCTCAAACTCAAGCCACCTTTAAGTTCGTCTGATGTGCATGTGGCGGTGAGTTCCGTAGAGATGATATATGCTCAGTTGGAAGCTGACTTAATCGTAGCTGCAGATGCATTACCTGCCAGCGCGCCAGATGGTAGAGCCACTAAAGGTTCGGCTCTTGGTATGTTGGCAAAAATCAGGTTGTTCAGGCAAGATTATACTGGAGCACTAGATGCAGTTACGGATATCGAAGCTCTGGGATTGTATGCCCTTGCACAAAATTATGCCAGTAATTTCAGGGTAATTGGTCAAAACAATGAAGAGTCACTTTTTGAGATACAGCATATCTCGGAAGCCGCACCTCGGTTGGGTTCTGGTATGAATCAGTGGTTTGCGCCACAGTCTGAAGGAGGATATTTTTTCAACAATCCCACTCAAGATTTTGTAGACGAATTTGAAGTTACGGCTGGTGCCGTTGTAGATCCACGGCTTGACTATTCAGTAGGAAGAGCAGGACAGCTTTGGCTCAATGGAGAAGCTTTTGATCCTACATGGTCTACTACGGGATTCATTTCTAAGAAACATCTGCAGCCATTGGCCGAAGTGCCAAAAGGAATCAAAGGGGACGGGGGCTTGAATTATGTATATATGAGATATGCAGAGATCCTTTTGATCAAAGCAGAAGCACTCAATGAAACCAATGCATCAGCCTTGGCACTTGAACCACTCAACCAGGTAAGAAAGCGAGCAAGGGAAAGCTATTTATTCGATGAAGACCTTCCGGGGTTTGGTGCAGTTCCAGCAGACTTATTGGCTGATATATCTACGACCAATCAAGGAGAATTAAGAGATGCCATTCGCCATGAACGAAGAGTGGAAATGGGGCTTGAATTTCATCGGTACTATGACCTCATGCGCTATGGGTCGACCTATGCTGAGGAGGCATTGTCCAACACCATATTTGATTTCGCACAACATCAATATTTCACCCTTCCGATATCGGAAACAGACATTAACGATAAGATCAATTAACAACAATTATTTTAAACTAAATACCAAATTATGAAGAAGATGAAGCAATTAGTTTGGCTGCTGGCAATTACAGCACCCATTATTTTTACAGCATGCTCAGAGGATGATGATGCTGTAGTAATCGACAAAGCCGCCCTTACGGCGAAAATTACGGAAGCAACCGATTTGTTGGCTGCTTCTGAGGAAGGGACCGCAACTGGTCAATTCCAATCAGGATCCAAGGCGATCTTATCAGGAGCAGTGGAGCTAGCGCAGCAAGTAGCCGACAGTGAAGTGATCACCCAGGTACAGGTGGACAATTCAGTGACCACTTTGGATCAAGCAATCACTACTTTCAAAGGAAGTGCGATTGTGCCAATAGCGCCAGATGATCTGTCTGCTCATTGGACGTTTGATGATGGTTCTGGGACTACCGTGACGGACTATTCGGGTAATAGTCTGGATGGAACATTTATGACTGGACATTCTCAGTTCGGTGGTGGAGATCCTGCATGGGCTACTGACAGATATGGCAATGCCAACAAAGCAGTATCATTCAACGAAGGTGCGTGGATCGAAGTGCCATATAATGCGGCCATCAATCCGAGCGAGATCACTATTGCTCTTTGGGTAAATACTAAGGACACTCGTGCCAACAATCGTTTTATGGGGCTACATTCTTGGAATGGTTATAAGTTCCAACTTCAGGATGCGCCTAAGTCATTCTTCACGGCTGCTACTGTAGATGATGGCATCTATGATAGAGATACTGAGCCTGTGCTGTCTACTGATACTTGGTATCACCTAGCGGTAACATTTGGTGGTGGAAAAATGACTTTCTATGTTAATGGTATCAAAGGAACTGAGCATGATACGCCTGGTGCCATGGCGCCAGTGGCTAATCATAACCTAGCAATAGGAGTAGGGTCTAGCAAGTATGCAGATGTGGATACTAACTATGACAATGATCAAATCATTCCTGCAGCTTGGGGTGGATACTTCAACGGAACACTTGATGATTTAAGAATCTACAGTGCAGTCTTGTCTGGATCTCAGATCAAGTCGATCTACGATGTAGAAAAGCCATAATTCTTTTGTAGTTGTTTAATCAATAGTGAAGGGGTGGCAAATCGCCACCCTTTTTTTTTGAGATTTGTAATACAAAAATATGCGACTAGCACTCCTCTTTATTTCCATTGTTTTGTTTGCTTCACCATTGACAGGACAGCAATTGAGCATATCCCGAATTTCACAAATACCGGACATTCCCAGTCCTTACGAAATGCGTGATTGGAAGAAGGTCGCTGAGCGATATGATACGCTCCTATTCTCTATGGAGCAAGATGGCATGCATTTTCCATTGTTGAGATTGGGCAGTGAGGGTGTGAATTACCCAGAGATCGCACCCATTTTTTTAGATAGCTATGTGGGTTCGGGAAGCCATGGACAAGACCGAGAAGGCATCAATATTTTGGCTGCTTTGGTGGGGGCTTCACTGGTAGGAATAGATAAAACTTCACAATATGGCATTCATTGGGTAGACAAAGCCCGTGACTATTACAATTTGAAAAATGGAGAACTGGTCTATCTTAATGGCCCCTCTGATCGCTCAGGTCATGATTGGTGGTACGAGACCATGCCCAATATTTTCTTTTACCAGCTTTATGATTTGTATCCAAATACCACCGGCTTTGATTTGCAATTCAGCGGAGTAGCTGACCGATGGCTAGAGGCTGTAATGGCGATGGGAGGTAGTGATACACCATGGGCTGTACCCAATATGAATTACCGAGCTTGGAACCTCAAGGAAATGGTACCACTAGCAGAGGGAGTGAAAGAGCCTGAAGCTGCTGGGGCTATCGCTTGGATTCTCTATCAGGCTTATAAGAAACTGGGAGATAAGAAATATCTGATTGGTGCGCAATGGGCGCTGGAATTCCTCGATTCATTGGAGAGTAATCCTTCCTACGAACTTCAGTTACCGTATGGAGTGCTGGCCGCAGCAGCTATGAATGCGGAAGTTGGTACGAGCTACGACATAGAGAAGATGATGAACTGGTGCTTTGATAGGGGCGACCTACGTGGCTGGGGTAGTGTGGTGGGCACTTGGGGAGGTAAGGACGTCTCAGGCTTGATAGGAGAGGCCAATGATCAGGGAAACGACTATGCTTTTATCATGAATGGATATCAGCAAGCCGCCGCATTGGTTCCTCTTATAAAATATGATAAGCGTTTCGCAGCACCCATTGCTAAGTGGGTACTCAATATGGCCAATGCAAGCCGATTGTTCTATGCGAGTTACCTCAATGAAAACCAACAATCTGATTACGACTGGAGTCAAACCCATGATCCCCATTCGGTTATAGCCTACGAAGCGATCAAAGAAAACTGGCAAGGAACGCCACTCTACGCTCGGGGAGATGCTAAAGACAATGGATGGGGAGCGACCAATTTCGGCTTGTATGGTTCATCTCATGTGGGATACCTAGCGGCCATCATTGAGAAGACGAATGTAGAAGGAGTACTGAAGTTGGATGCCAATATCACCAACTTTTTTGGCCCCAATCCATTTCCGACTTATGTGCTTTACAATCCCTTCAATGAGTTGAAAACTATTGATCTAAATGTAGGGCCAAATACCAAGGATATATATGAATCCATAGGAGAAACCATCATTCTGGAAAATGTATCTGGTGTCATTCAAGTAACCATTCCTGCAGGTGATGTGATATTGATTTCTTATGTCCCAGCCGGGTCTGAGCTTGATATTGAATCGAGAATCGTCAAAATAGGTAAAGATATTCTTGACTTCCACTATGAATATGACTTTCAGTCAAACCTGCACATGAAGTCTTTGGCAGCCGAACGCAGATTGATCAAAACAGAAGATAGTGTGACAATTTATTGCACAGTCAACACCTTAGAAGGAGTGACCTTCGACTGGTACATTGATGATACCATTGCTGCTACGGACGGAGCAGAAAGTCATTTCATTTTCAAACCGAAAGCGGAAGGATTTAGAGAAATCAAAGCAGTGGCGCGAACTGCCGATGCTTCAGTGACGGATAGTCTCCAGATAGAAGTAGTAGATGTGATACCTGCCCCTCCTGTGATTCTCGGACTGACTGCAGACCAAGAGTATTATGCACCCAGAAATATTGCTCATCTGACAGCAGTCGTTGAAGATCCGAGTGGCTTGGCACTCAGCTATGAATGGTCAACGGACAAAGGATCATTAAGCAGCCCGAGCGCCCTCTCCACTCAGCTCAGTTTATCTGCAGAGCAGGGAGTTTACCAAGTGGTTTTTACGGCCACCAATAGCGCTGGCCTGAAAGCGACTAGAGAGCTAAGCATCTTGGCGGTGGAGGATCATGCGGTAGTACTACCTTTGGTGTATTTGCCATTGGATGGTAATTCATCAGACTATAGCGGCAATGATTTTGAGGTGTTGCCCAAAGGAAAGACGCTAGAATATGAAGATGATGCCAATGGTATGGATGCACATGCGGTGCGAATTTTCAGCGCAAGCGATGAATTGGAAGTGAAAAATACGGAAGCGCTCAATTTCACTGATGCGGTCAGTGTCAGCTGTTGGGTTTCGTTTTCCGATTTTACCGAAGAGCGATTTGTGGTATCTCATGGAAGTTGGGAGCGGAGATGGAAGCTTTCTGCTACGCCGGATCGTAAGCTAAGGTGGACGGTGAATACCACAGATGCCATCCGTGATTTGGATAGTAAGACACTCCTCGAAAAAGACAATTGGTATCATGTGGTAGCGATCTATGATAGTCAAAGCATGCAATTGATCCTGGATGGAGCACTGGAATCTTATACCGCATTAACAGGGAAAATCAACCCATCAAATGTAGGGGTCACTATAGGCAAAATGTTGCCCGGAGATGATCGCTATTACTTGAGAGGTCTTGTAGATGAAGTCAAAGTATTTAATCAACCGCTCGGTATGTCTCAAGCTTCAACGCTCATGAACGAGCGTTGCAGTGACTGTATCATGACTCCATTGGTTATTCTATTAGATGATTATGGTAAAGAGTTGCGAGTTTATCCCAACCCTGTCATAGATCAAGTAACGATCCAGTCCAGTTTTCCCATCAGCGAGGTGAAGATCTATGATCTTGCTGGGGGGCGAGTGAGTACGAAGATAGGATCAGGTATTGCTTATGGCTATCAGTTAGATTTGTCTGACTTACCAAGTGGAGTCTATACAGCAATCATCTCCATTCGAGATGAAACCCAATCAATAAAAATAGTAAAGCAGTAGTTGAAGGATTAATTGAATCAGATAATCTAGGGTTTTGTAAATTCTTATGAAAATTGGTCTTATTCTGAGGAGTATGTTTGTTCAGCAGCAAAAAAGCATTTTTAGATCTGAGTTTACTTCACTTATGAAACTATTTTCAGGTTTATCATATGAACTTCAATCCTTGAAAACTCGGAAGAGACAATTCAGATAAATTACGGGTTTGACCCGCAATAAGTGGTTAGTTATTTGCAAATGAGTCAAAGGATAATAAACAGAGTTAGAGTCAAGTAATGATTGATGATTGTTTAGGATTAAAAATAACCAAAGATCAATTAATACCATTGTGACCAAAACCGTGATTAATTCTAGTTATGATTGTTTATTAAAAGTTTTAAACGAAATGTGTAGCTATCTGATTATCAGTATACTTTTTATACCCCTACGGACTACTGAATAACACAAAAAACCCTCTTAATTTTAAATTAAGAGGGTTCATTATTTTTGGGTCACGGTAGAATTCAAGGACTCGGTTAAGATTCCTCGTGATTAACATGTGACTAATGAAATCTTAGGTTTTATTGAAGGACAACTATATGAGATTCTGTCCGGTTAGTAAGATTGACAGTCATAAGGTAAATTCCATTTTCAATTCCGTTAAGATCCACCAAATTCATATCACCTTTACGGCTCAATATCTTAGTGCCTGCCAAATCATAAATTGAAATGCCGAGTATTGGGTGAGTAGATTTTATTCTGAAACTTCCTTTTGTTGGATTTGGATAGATAACAAGCCTATCGGAATTTAAAGACACAGACGTGATCGTCGATTCAAAATAACTATTACCTATTTCGAAAGCATTTATCCCGATTTTCTCCCCGATGATTCTCCCGGGTAAGTCGTCCGCTGGGGGGTGAATCCCGCCCCAGATTCTCGAAAGACTACATTGGTCAGAAGCATCTCTATATGTTGCCCACTGCAATATCACATCTTCACTTGGCCCTTCCTCGAAAACTAGGAATTCATTTTTCTTGGCTTTAAATTCCCCAATTCCTCCTGGAAAAAATGGATCGCCAGTAAGCAGGGTCAATACTTCAGCCGCTGCTCTAGAATAAGTGGAGTGGCCAGAGACATATCCAGCAAACGGTGGTGTAATGAATGTCGGACGTTGGTATGGCCACCAGTTTTCTGCTAGGATCCAATCAACGCCAGCTGCATCGCGATTAGGATCATCAATAAACTCAGTGCCTTTCCAAGCTTTTAGTTTTATTTTATGCAGATGCTCATTGAAGCTACCTACCAATGGGTCATTTGCTTCAATAAGCTCTATAAACCCCAATACCACAGGAATCCCCTCCTTATGGAAACTGGGAAGACTTTCATCTGAGCTTTGTCCTCTGCTAGCCATATATCTGATAGCAGAAATGGGTCTGATGTAGTCATAGTACCCCTTGATTCCCCATGCCGCTATGGCTGCATCGTGCATTGCACCACCTAACATAAAATAGCTTTTCACATCCCACTCAATGTCGGATAGCTCCGGTCCAGTACCCATATACTTTTTCTTTGTTAATGGGTGATCCGACACATAGTTGAGCAAAGTAAACCAGTGACCTGGGGGTGTTTCTGAATCTGGTCCATCTGCCCAGAATTCTGCAAGAACTCGACTGTAATCACCCAATTTCACTTCTTGTGTTTCATAAGACTTCTCTGTTATTGGATTCTCTTCATATCCTTTTCCAGTATCTCCACCGTTTGAATAATCATAAAAATTATGATAAGAAGTGACCTCACGGGGTAAAGAATTAATGTCGACATTTCCAATACTTGCAGGAGAAATATCTACCA
>CAYGPP010000071.1:0-18945 GCA_964351885.1 uncultured Marinoscillum sp. | reverse complement strand
GGGGATAGTTGCAAGTCATAGTACCCTCTGGGCCTCCATTGTCATTGGAGAAAACGATTAAGGTGTTTTCTTCTAGTCCCAAAGCTTTCAATTTGTCTAAGATCATCCCACAAGCGCGATCCAGAGCTATGTTCATCGCTGCAAGGGTTTTTCGCTTGCCTGATAAACCTTCAACTTTCGCTAGGTCCTCTTCTGTCGCATGCAATGGAGAATGTACCGCATTGAATGATACATACATGAAGAATGGATTCTCTTTGTTTCGCTCCATGAAATTGCATGCCTCGATACCAATGGCATCAGTAAGGTACGTTTCAGTCTCCTCATAATTTCCAAAACCTCTCTCCAATCGATTTTCAGGTCTTTGAGTGGCCTCTTCAGAAGTAAGCGGCCAGAAGCTGCGAGCTCCACCACGAAAACCATAGAATTCATCAAAGCCACGTTTCAGGGGATGGTATCTATCTGCATTACCCATATGCCACTTGCCGAGAATAATAGATCGGTAGCCAAGAGGCTTCAGGTGATCGGCTATGGTATTTAAATGAAGTGGTAAGCCCATTTCATCACCCATTAGTTTGGAGGACGTACTCATATACCCAGGTACATTGTTTTCTTCAAAGCCAAAACGCTGCTGATACATACCAGTGAGAAGACCAGCTCTCGAAGGTCCACAAACTGCGGCAGTGGTATAGGCTTGGTTGAAAACCATGCCCTGAGATGCTAGTTTGTCAAGGTTTGGGGTTTTGAAGTCATTACTTCCTTGAAAACCAAAGTCATGATAGCCTGCATCATCTGCAAAGAGAAAGACGATGTTGGTTTTTTGGCCTGAACCAAAATGTGCACTTGCCAGCACAAATAGACAGACGGCAATTCGAAGGCCAAATTTGATAGTAGTAGGTAGGTTTAGTCTAATCATTCCAATGTTCATTTATTACATTATTGATTTCAGGAAAACGTATGTCGTCTTCTTTTACTTCGGTTCTTAGGTCTCTCAGTCTTGATTTTAGATCAGCGATAACATTCGCATATTCTGGATCACCATATCTATTATCCATCTCGTTGGGATCAGATTTTAGATCATAGAACTCCCATGCGATTGGCGTAAGAAAGTTGGACATGGACTCTGGGTTGTGCGCCCATTGTTGGGCTTCAGTATTTCTTTCTTGATAGTCTCTGCCATAGTAGAAGATCAGCTTGGCGTCTTTGGTGCGAATACCAAAATGTGCGGGATTGTTATGATTGTGCGCCATGTGCATCCAGTACCTGTAGTAAGTTTCTTGTTTCCAATTCTCAGGTTCTGTTTGAGATTCCAAGACTTGCTTGAAACTTGATCCTTGCATGTAGGAAGGCACTTCACCACCGGCCAATGTGAGCATAGTCGGGGCGAAATCCACATTATTGACCATGGCGTCAGACTTGCTTCCAGCTTTAATGGTTTTCGGATACCTCACCAGGAAAGGCATGCGCTGAGATTCTTCATACATCCATCGTTTGTCAATGTAATCGTGCTCACCGAGCATAAAACCTTGGTCTCCTGTGTATATAATGATGGTGTTGTCCATGATGGCTTCTTCTTCAAGGTAGTCGAATATTCGTTTGACATTGTCATCAACTCCTTTTACACATCTGAGATATCTTTTCAAGTATTCTTGATAGGCCAATCGCTTGTATTCGGGATCAGGTATGTTGGGATCAATCCCCATGTGCATCCCCATATTTCTGATCACATTTCTATGTCCTATAGATGAGCCGATTGTATCCATCAAATGGTTATTTTCACCTCTAGTGGCTATTGATCCATTGTTTTTATTGTCCCATAGACTTTCGGGCTCAGGGATGAAAGTGTCTGCTAAATAGTCCTCGTACCTAGGCGCGAATTCAAAGAAATCGTGCGGAGCTTTAAAGTGATGCATGAGGAAGAAGGGCTTGGAAGGGTCTCTTTTGGTTTTGAGCCATTCCAAAGAAATGTCCGTAATGACGTCTGAAGAATGGCCTTCATATTTGGTGGCATTTACTTCTCTCAACAAGTCTTCTTCAAATCTGATTTCCTGCTTTTCGCCACCTTCTCGGCTGTACAATATAGGATCAAAGTAATCGCCCTGGCCCGGCAGCACATTGTAGTAATCAAAGGATTCTGGCGCATGCTTCAAATGCCATTTGCCAATCATGGCTGTTTGGTATCCGTTCTTTTTCATTTCCAGCGCCAAGTATTGATTCTTTGGTGTCAGCTTCCCACTTAAGTCTACTACACCATTGACTTGACCATACTGGCCAGTCATGATAGTAGCTCTTGAGGGAGTACAAATAGAGTTGGTGCAAAATACGTTCTCCATCAATATCCCTTCTTTGGCTATTCTATCAATATTGGGAGTAGGGTTCAAGACCGCTAATCGACTGCCGTATGCACCTATTGCCTGTGTAGTATGATCATCCGACATGATATAGAGAATGTTAGGAGGCGGACTCTCTTTCTTTCCAGCGCATGAGATCAGTAGGCCAAAGAATAGGAGTAGGGTTGGTTTATAAATGAATTGCATACTTATAAATTTCTAAATGTGGTTTTGAATTCGAATAGCATCAGGCGTTCCGCTCGCATCATTTTACTGTTAATTTTCTCAAGAAATGATATCTCCATTAATTTCAATTTAGTCGGTGCTCACCTGTCAAAACTCAAAGGTCAAATGGATGGTAATTGGGTCATCGTCATTGGCGAAATAGTTTTCGGTGCTCCCATGTGGTCCCATTTTATCAGCTTCTTGAAACTTGGTTCCAATCGCAGGTATATTCTTAATGAATGAAATATCGCCTTTCGGAAAATTAGGAGTTACCCTGTTTTTGGGATCACCCTCTGGCGATTCTGGTGTGAGCATGCGGAGGAATATATCTGGAGTGTGACAATAGACTGTGAACCCTTTGTGATTGTTCCCTTTTACTTGAGCCCAATACAAACTAGAAAAGTAGCCCTTGAATTCTGGGTGGATAGCTCCCAGAACACCTGTGATGGTATTGTTGTATGCATTTTCCCAGACCTGAAAGCTTGTCCCTTTCATCCTATTTCTCCAAACTCTATACGGCCCGTCACCCAGCCATTTCATACCGCTAACTCCCGATTCCGGAAAAGAGAATGTAATGCCTTTGTAGCCTGAGACTATTCTTTTGCCTTTGATCTCTACCTCCAAATCCAATAGGCCATCAGGACGAATTGTCCATTTGATAAGGTCAGAGCTGTATTCTTTATGACTGGCCCAGGCTGGGGATTTATCGGTGCTTTTATACAGAACTTCTATTTCGATATTCCCAGCTCGTGGAGTCACGGAGACTGTTTCTATTTCATCTCCATGTCCCAATATGATTGGCCCATTGTTCAAAGGGATTACTGCACCTTCCTTTTTTACTTCTTGAAGGATTCCAGTTTCCACATCGAAGGTGAATTGAAAGTCTGAAGTAGTGATTAGAATCTGCCCATCCATGACGCTGCTTTCAATCTTGCCCATTGTTAATTGATCAATTACTTCTTTGTTTGATTCTTTTGGGGTTTTGACAGGATAAGTCCATGTGAATATTTCCTTGCCCTGAGGATCAGTTGCCATTAAGTATAGGGCGTCCGTTGATTTCCAATCATTAGGTAAGTCTATTTGGAATGACCCTTTTTGGGAAGGCTCTAAACTCGGTAGTTCAATGTCATCCTGAGAGAATACGCTGAATCCAACCTTGCCATTTGGTCTTTCAAAATTCACCCATTTGGCTGTCAGTGTACATTCTTTGAGGTTAGTGAAATGGAATCGATTTTCTATTCTGAAGACCCCATTAAAATCATCCCTGATATATCGTTCTTCGATGTGTATCGGCGACCAAATTTCCTTGATGGCGTAATAACTCGCTTCCTTTTCCCCATAAGGGCCAACGATACCATCTGCCGCATGATTGCCATCAGTATCCAAGATGCCTTCTTTGTCTGTTCGCACTACTGCTTCATCTGCAAAGTCCCATAAAAACCCACCAGCCGATAGAGGCATGTTCCACATTAGATTCCAATAATCTTCCAACCCAGCACCATGTCCACCATCATATAAACCATGAAGGAACTCGGTCGGGAAAAACACTTTGTCCTTTGCTGGGCCGTCATTGGCTAAACCATGATAGGAAAAATAATGAAGCGTATTGGTCTTCCTGAAGATGTTCCATGGATGAATGACTTCACGTTGTTGGATGTCCCAGATTGCATAATCGTCATCTAGCTCAGTATTCCATCCTGTTTCATTACCGTTTGCCCAAAGCAAAATGGAGGGATGATTGACATCTCGCGTGACCGTTTCCATCACGATTTTTCGCCCTACTTCAGTATCCAAATGCGGACTGTGCCATGTACAAACTTCGTCGATTACGAAGAGCCCAAGCGAGTCACAAGCATCTAAAAAGTGAACATCAGGCGGATAGTGAGACATTCGCACCGCATTCATATTCATGTCTTTCATCATCTGCACATGGGCGATGCTCAAAGCTTTGGAGGTGGTACGACCAGAGATTGGATAAAACGAATGGCGGTTGACACCTTTAAATTTAATGCGCTGGTCATTGACATAGATCCCATCACTCTCCAGTATCTCTACCGTTCTGAACCCAATCCGTTGTGAGGTTTGATGTAGCGTATTGCCTTGATTGTCTAGCAGGTTGACCTGCAAGTGGTAGAGGTTGGGTGCTTCAGAATTCCACGATTTGATATTGGTAGCGGCTGAAGTGATGTTCCATTTGTTACCGTCTTTAATTAGGTTTTTAATGGACAGCTTTTGATATAGGTTCGCATCGGCATCCAACAAGTTTAGCTCTAGTCTGGTGCCTGTGTCGGTATTTACAAAAACATTGACAGTAATGTTACCATCAGCGCTCGCGTCAATTGCCAGTCTTTCGATATGTTCTTTGGGAAATGCCTGCAAATAGACAGGTCGAAATATTCCTCCAAAAATCCAGTAGTCTGCCTTTCGTTCAGCGTGATTGATAGATTCGTTCGCAGAGGCCTTATTGACTTTTACTTCTAGCAGGTTGGTTCCTTCGTAGTTCAGAAGTTCAGTGATCGAATACTTGAATTCATAGAAAGCTCCTTGATGAATCTTTCCAGCGAGCGTGCCATTGATTTTGACCTCTGCGTCAGTCATGACCCCTTCAAATACGATTTTTACTTCGCCGCTTTTCCATTTGGAAAGAACGGTAAATTCGTACTTATACAAACCATACTCATTCACTCTTTCCTCAAAAGCATCTTGGCCATAATTGTAATGTCCGAACCCTTGAAGTTCCCAGCAGGAGGGAACCCCAAGTTTTGACCAATGCCCGCTATTCATTCCAGACGAACATTTGAAATCCCAAACAACTAGGTCATCCTTACTTGTGCCGGAGAGGTATTGAATTTCCGTAAGTATGGGGATTTGACCATACCCATTCAAACCAAATGCGGTGAGAATTGAGATGAAAAGGAAGAATCTGATTCGTTTCATGGTAATGATGATAATTCCTGTTTTTGTCCTTTTACTTGAATGATCTTATGTTACTGTATTACTATTTTAAAGCTGTACTCTACTCCATTGTTGTTTAAAATAACCAAATACATTCCTCCATTTAAAGCACCTATATTGGCTCTTCCATTGTCACAGGAGGTTTCCAATACTTTGGAGCCAGACAAATCATATACTTGAATAGAAGGGTTAACCCATTCAATATTTCCTTGAAAAGAAAGTAGGTCTTTTACCGGGTTAGGATGAACCTTCAAGCGTTTTTCATGCGCTAAACTCAATAAACTTGGGTAAATGACAGAAACAGTAATTGAATCCATGAATCCACCATCATCACTGGTAGCGATGACTTGAGCTGCACCAGCAGATACCCCAACCACTTCACCTTCCGAAGAAACAGTCGCGATGTTTGCATCTGATGATGCCCAGAAGATCTTTTGGTTTGATGCCTTTGATGGGAAAACACCAGCCTCTACCTGAGCTGTGTTACCAATATTGAGTGTGATTTCTTCACTTGCAATAGCTATAGATTCAACGGCTACTTTCAGGATGGTCAACTCTAGGAAGGTTGGTAGTGTTAACTCGGCCCCTGCGTGAAGTACACGGTCTCCACCTTCCAATGCGCCTACATCGGGAGAAGAGGAGCTGGTGATTCCTTGGATTTCTACGCCGCCTCCCTTGACTGATGAAGAAGCAACAAGCGAAAAATCATTCGCATCAGCATTGGTGAAATGATCGCCGGCATCATTTGGGGCAATGTGTAGGTTGTTTTCTGGATTGAAATGATAGCCCCATGTCGCACAGTGATCGATATATGCGTCAAAAGTAACTGTGCTAATGCTTGATCCCTCTGGACTAGCAGCCCAATCATCTCTAGCTCCAGTACTCGATATTACTTGACTGTTGTAACTCAGTTTGTAGATAGGCCCCTCCATGAATATGTTGTTGGCAAAATGGCCGTCGGCGATTAGTCCCGTCGTATCTGGTGGCTGTACGCCCAACGCTTCCCAGTTGGCAATGTGAATGTTCCATATGCTAATGTTGCCATCTACACCCCAAATTGTATTGTTGTAATAGTTTACTGGCTTGTGCATCGCATTGTAGCGTGGCCCTAAATAGAGAAACTCACCAACACGCTCGATTTCATGAGAGCCAGTGTAAGCTGTATGTTTCATGTTATAGATCAAGTTGTGATGTGCGGTATAGTTTTCCGTGTCTTCCATGTAGAAAGCAGTTGCTTTCACTCTTTTGTAATTACCTTCTGAGACTGGAATACCCTGTACATCATGCACTTTGTTGTAGGCGATCACACTGCCTTTCATATCAATCGTTCCAATTCGCCCGGTACTGGTAGCTTCGATAGGGCCGGCATCTTCGCCCATTTTCATGGAACTATAAAAATCACAATCTAGGATATTGACCAAAGCATCACCACCATCGATCCGTATCTGAAACCTTCCGGCATCTCCGAATGTGCATTTGTTGATATTGGTATTGTCACTTTGACTAATGTGTATCGCTGAGGTAAATACGCCAATCCAGCCAAAGTCCTCGATAATGCAGTTTTCAAAACTATTGTTTTGCCCATCTCTTAACGCAATTATATTTCCCCAAGAGTGCCCAACATAGACATCCTTGAAAGTATTGTTGGAGCTATTAGATAAATAAATTCCCTTCGGATCGGTATCGTTTTGGCCATAGCCTCTGGGCGTCCAGAAAGGATGTAAGTATCGAATGCTCGTTCTTTCAATAGTTGCACCAGTAGTGTTCTGCATATCTACATTACCCGCCATGAAGTGAATTCCCCGTATAGTGACTCCCGAAGTATTGTTCAAAACCAAGACTCTTTCTCTTACCTGAATCTCAATTCTCGTATTGTTGATTTCTTCACCTTCATGTGGTTTGTAGTATAGTACATTGCCATCTGCAAACCATTCTCCTGGATAGTCTGTCAGGTTCTTATGCATTACATAGCCCCAGCTCCATTTGTGATACGTGCTGCTTATAGCCGCTGCGTTTTTCCAAGCTCCATTATTAATAGCTTTAAAATCAACGGCGTTTCCAGAAGACCCTGTAATCGTACCGTACACATAGTTGCGCATTTTGCCAGTCATGCCTCTGAAAATGCCCCCAGTCAAATCCACATTGGGCAATTCTGGACCTTCTAATGTTGCGTGTCCGGTTGCATTCGCTCCAGCATCTTTAGAGACATTATTCAATGAAGCATAGCCACTCTTATCACCCATTGGCTCCATCATATTGCCTGTTTCATTATTTGGGTGACGCGCCATTATTTGACGATTTCCATTGGCGAAAAGCTGCGTATAATCTGTTTCTATATTGAAAGCGGAGATGTCTGCTTGCTTGACGCCCGCTGGCATATCTGCAGCATCCGACCATCCGGTAATTACCTCATTACCAGTAACTAATGCGTATTCTCCATTTTCACTTTTGATGGTGAGGTTGTCTTTATTCACAACCACATTCTCTCTGTAGACTCCTTCGTGAACGATGATTACATCACCTGCGGATGCAGCAGTAACTGCTTCATTGATAGCGTAAATCTTGCCTTCTTCTTTTTGTACCTGATCGGTTTGCCATGGAATTTCATCTGAATAGACGTGAATAGTGTTTTGAGCATTTAAGTTTGAACCTACCAACAACAAGACTATTGACATCAAAAGGAGAGGGCTTCTCTGTTCTAGCCAAGTACCTTTTTTCATGATGGTGCTACTGTTAGTTTGATTCATTACTATTCAACCCTAGTGTTTCAATTTGTAATAAGGCTATAGATTTTGAAAATCCAGAACCAAAAGAATTCAACGATTGGTTACTCTTTCAATAACTTCAAGACCTTTCTATCTCCTACACCTATGACATGGACGAAATATACACCCGGCTTGAGGTTGGTTGCATTGATGCTATCGACGTTGGTGGTTTTTATGACCAACTTCCCAGCAGTATTATAGATTTTCACGTTCACTTTTTCCGTGATACTTGAGATAGTAAAACGGTCAATGGTGGGATTGGGAGCTATGATGATTTCATTGAAGGCATTGGTGGCAAGGACTTCTTTATTTTCTTCTTCTTCCTCTTCCATTTCTTCAACTTCATGTATGACCACTACGGCATAATCCGAAAAACGACCATCAACAGCGGTTGCCCAGATTTTTGTTTTCCCTTTACCTAGAGGCGTTAATTGACCGTTTTCATCTACTTGGACAATGCCTTCATTCTCAGACTTCCAAGAGATAGTCTCTCCAATATAGGTGTTATTGACGATGGTGGCGGTGAGTTGCTTGCCTCCACCAATTCTATATTCCAGACTGTTTTGCTCCAAGTCTAGAACTTGTATATTCTCACCATTTTTGATTTTCCCTTTGTAGAAGCCAGTACCCAAGTTTGCAGCCCATATCTCACTTGGTTTGAATATGTTAAACTCAATGTCTTCAATCCTGTGTGGGGTGATGATGGCAATATTATTTTTGCTCCAAGTCAAACCACGATCTTTACTGAGATAAATCCCAGGATTCTTTTCCAAGTAATCCACAGTAACCACCAGTAGGTCACGATCGAAAGGTGAGACGTCTATGCAAGTAGTACCAGGGACTTTGAATATCTGAGTCCAATTCTCACCAAAATCGTCTGTGTGCCATAATCCCGCACCTCCACCTCTGAATCCTGTGGTGATATATAGGCGATTGGTATGGTCGATTTCTATTTTGTTTACGCCTTGCACATTACTTGGGGTATTGACTTTAGTCCAATTGGCACCTCGGTTGGCGGAGTGGTAGAGGCCGCCATTGGCTAGAGGAGATTCTTGACTGAACGCATTCTTTTGAGCTGCAGCGAATAGGGAAGCGCTAGAACTATCCCGCGGATCGAAAGTGATATCGCTAATTCTCACTGGATTTGGCAATCCACTATTGCTTTGACGGAAAGTCTTGCCATTGTCGCTAGACACGAAAAAGCCGCCTTCATTTTTCTTACTGACATCTACGATTTTAGTGATTCCATGGTACATGTACTTGTTGTCGATAGGGTCAATTGTAAGCCCGTTAGTATAGAAATCATCTAACCACTTATTAGTAGCTGGGGTAGCTACTCCCCAATTTGCCCAAGAATAGCCGGCATCTGAACTTCGGTAAATGTTTTGTTTGCTGGCTTGACGGCTAGATGTGGCGTAAACTAAGTTTTGATCATAAGGGTCAAAGGCTAGGCTTATCACCGTCTCTTGTGCGCTTGTGACAAATTTCATTGCTTGTCTGTCATCTGGACTATCATAAGTTGGGATCCATACGCGATGCTCGCCAGAGCCTAATACCATGTGCTCTATCCGCTTGTCTTGACCTATAGTCAAAGCGGGAAGGTTGCTATTGCCACGGCCTATGATATTGCCATCAGGTGTATAGTCCTCATCCACTTGATTCCAAGTAGTGCCGTGATCCTTGCTAAGCATAGTGCTATGATCAGATATAATCATCACACTACCATCTACACCCACAGCTAGTCCACGCATAGATCGCAGGGCATAATTGCTGCCTGATTGCTGATGTGGTGACTCATGACCAACTACCATGTTTTCGTTCCATGGATTGCCACGCTCTTCCCAATAGGCTTTGTCATTCGCCCAAACACTCTCGTAGAGTCTTGCCGTGTTGATCCATTTTTCGCCATTGTTGCTAGTCGTCCATAGTCGTCCCGGAACGATAGAGTTGGCTACCTGTGGATCGGGAAAACCGAGATACAATGCTCCTTCACGACTTGGGTCTACGCTTAGCATATTGAAGAACTGTAGCGCATCTGTAGGCAGGCTAGGGTAGGTTGATTTGGCTACAGCCTCAGTGATGTCCAGCCATACGGCTATGTACTTGTAGTAGTTGTTTGGTGTGTTGCCAGTTATACGATTGATGTCTAGTCCTAGGTCGCCATTCATTTTGACCCAGCTATCGCCATTGTCCTCAGAACGAAAGATGCCACCGGTGCATGAAGTGGTGGCGCCACTTGGGTTGTATTGGACTTGATCAATCAAGTAGAGGGTGAACTTGCCAGTACTCGGGTTGTAATAGAAGTCCAAGTCAATGATGATGTCATTATCAACTTTTCCGTTGGTAATGTTTGACCAAGTAAGCCCACCGTCACTAGAGCGATAGAGGCCATAGTTGGAAGCTGCAAAGACTTGATTGGAATTCTTAGGGTTGACGATGATGCGCCCAAACTGAGCCTTTGCGTCTACGCCATCATTAGCTAACGTCCAGTTGATACCAGCATCAGTCGTGCGCCATAACTGACCAAAAAGTCCCTCTTCCACACCACGTGGATTTTGTGCGTTGATGGTTCTATAGCATGAAAGCCACTCTTGTCCACGAACGAATGATCCTCCGCCTATGAACCAAGTGTCGGAGTTGTTGGGGTCAATGCCTACGGCTGAAATCTTCTTTTTCCATCGCTCAATATCATCACCATCTGCATCGGTGCGATACCATGGGCAGTTAAAAATGGTCTGCCAAGTGCGACCAGTATCTAAGGTTTTGAAAAGCTGCGAGCCACCTATGGCTAGTCCAAACTCAGGGTCTTTTGGAGAATAGTATAAGTCTCTCAAATGATGAAAGTCTCCATCGCCATCAGGGTCGGTGATGCCGTACCATTGACCGCCGTTATCATCGGATTGGTAGGCATTCCACATGTCAGGACAAGTAGCTATCCGTCCAGGAATGGTAGGGTGGTATCTAAGAAGATTGGCAAATCCAGCATTGCCAGGGCCTACTTGCGCCCAAGTGATGTTGTCTTCAGAGATTACCTTTTCTGAGTTTAGTCGGTCAAAAAAGTCATCGGCAAAAGCCAGACTCATCAGCACCAA
Source organism: uncultured Marinoscillum sp. (assembly GCA_964351885.1). GTDB lineage: Bacteria > Bacteroidota > Bacteroidia > Cytophagales > Cyclobacteriaceae > Marinoscillum. Next base: position 7,581 of record CAYGPP010000071.1, on the reverse strand, counting down.
TACTAGTAAACTAAGCCAGAAGACCTTAAGCTTTTTCATGTCTTTCACGATTTAACTATCACCGTTTTTAATCAGGTAAATCAAATCAATTCTTGACCGATAGCTGGGGTTAGAACCCGCTTGATAACAGGGCAATATTAGAAATGAGAGCTATTGGTTAGCAGTTGATTCAGCTTTGAAGGTCAATTGACTAGACAATGACTAGACGATTTGATTATCTTCTAAACTGTTCGGAAGCAAATAACCTAACCCTTAAATTAAAAAACTCCTTAGCTCTTAACCCCAAAATCTCACTAGCCCCCTTTGAAATGGGGAACTGGATAGTTGATGTTTGAGCGAGTGATCTCAATATTTTGAAGGTTCAATATGCGATAGGTATACAAAGAAAAGAGCAACAACAATTAAACAATGTCGCTCTTCGAAACCTTAGCACATTCGAACCCAAATATCCAACTGCCCAATTTCCTAACCACTCAACAATCCAATCCCTATCTAACTATCAACTTACTCGAAAACCCTTTCAATCCATTCTTCACTTTAATCATGTAGATACCAGGAGAGAAACCTTCCAGAGAAATTTCATTTTTTCGAGAGGATAGCTTCCCAGAGAGCATCGCTTTTCCGGCTGTATTGAATATCTGAAAGTATGCATCTATCAAGTCGTTATCCACATCTAGATGGAATGTCCGTATGGCAGGATTTGGCCATAATTTGAATCCGTTGGATTCTGTAAGTCCTAATACACTTTGCTTTTCAATACTTATGGTGACTTTGGCCTCAGCTGTCTTGCTGCCATCTGCAGTTGTGGCGGTGATGATCGCATTACCTTCGGCGATGGCCGTGATTAAACCCTTGTCGTCTACTGTTGCTATTGCAGCACTAGAGGTGCTCCAAGTGACTTCTTGGTTGGTGGCATCCTGAGGCATCACTATGGATAGGAGTTGGTGTGTATCACCTATGTTATTCAAAATAACCTCGGTTTGATCTAAGGTAATACTAGTAACTGCTACATTCTTCGCGACGATGTTGATGGGCTGAATTCCTTTATCAGCTGTTGCATCACCACTATACCAACATTTCACAAAAAGGAAATAGAAATCACCAGCAGGTAAATCTGCTGTTGGCGTGGCTCCATCTAAGGAAAGACTCTTTGATGCTGTACCTGAAGTAGTGCCGACATATTCAGTAATAGGTACTAAAATGTCTTTTACTACTTGCCAGTCACTGGTCATTTGTCTCAGCCAAAGTTTCATCTCCGTTACGGTCTGGCCAGTGCCAGCATGGTAATCAAATGTTACATCTAAAGAGGCGTCATTTTTATAGGTGTTGGTGAGGTATTTGCTCTCATCATCAAATGTTACTGACGGCTGAATGATCTCACCCACAGTAACAGACGCTTCACCAAAAATCGTATCGTCTGCCTTAGAAGTAGCACCTATAGTGACTGTGCCCTCAGTATGACCTGTAACAGCGCCATTTGCATTTACGCTGGCTATCTTATCATCACTGCTAGTCCATAGCACTGAAGTAGAATCTGCATTGGTTGGAAGGAAATTAGCGATGATCGTAGTTGTAGCTTCTATATCTATTGTTTGATTTGCTGGACTTAGCGAGATGGACTCCATATAGATAGGATACCATTCTACAATACTTACATCTATGGATCCAGTAAGGTCTACTACTTTGCTTTTGGCACTGATAGTTGCTTTTTGATCTACAGCGCCAACTGCGGTAACCACCCCATTTTCATCTACAGTTAAGATGCTTTCATCAGAAGAAGACCATTCAACATCCTTCTGAGCATTTGCAGGTTCCCAGGATATTTCCAAATGAGTAGTGCTTTCGAAGCGCACAGTTGGATTTTCAGGGGTAATGGTCAAGGAAGTTGGTGTGACGCTAGGGGCGTTCGGTCGATAATTTTCTGGAAATGTGATTGCGATATCATCATGAATAGCAATATTTTTCCGAGGCGTGTCCTCATAAAATAGAATGTAATCTATGCTGGCACCTCCAGATCTACCTGCCATGTAAAAGGTGTATTCTTCCCCCTCCACCAATCCATAGCGAGCATCGAAATGTGCACCGCCAATTTCCAACTTGTGGCATGAGCCCCATTTTCTAACACCTCTTCCCCAAAATTTATGATTGGTCTGCAAGTCAGATTCTGTCTTGTTAGTAGCACTGGTATAATTCCCTTCTAGTCGTACAAACACATCATTTTTAGCATCTCCAGCTTCATCGTCATCGAGAGGTTGATACATGCGCATCAAAAGGCGATATTCTCCAGTCTTGGGACAGGTGAAATTATACTTCAATTCGGTATCACCACCATGGTTTTTACCTGCTGCCCAAGGCCCTGTATACTCTAAGTATGTTTGATTGATGGCTTCAGGGTTACCACCGGGATAATACTTTGTATCTCCAGGTTTACGCACTGCCCATTTGGTCATATCTGACTCAGTATCTTCGGCTTCAAAAACAATAAAATCCTCACCGTATTTGATGTTTTCCTGAGCTGTAGAGCTCATGACCATGAGTAGGAGGAATGTTAAAAATGATATGGTTTTTGCTAGTTGATTCTTCATGCTAATGCCTTGTTGGACTTAATTGATCAATACCTCAAATAAAAAGCAATGAAGTGGTTATTTAGGTTGTATTTAGTAAACAAAAAGGGGTGTGATTTTATTATGTTTGGTATTCTTTTGATTCTGCCGATTAGTTATTCAGTTCCCAGACACGTACCCAATCGTAGTAGGTAGTGCGCTCCTGTTTCGTTCCCGTCATACCACCATCAACAGGGGTAGGGTTCCAATCATAGGTTTCGGTAACAAGCTTTATATACATAGGAAGGTTGAAGTCAGCCACAGGCTCAACGGTGTTAACTAACTGACCATCAAGATAAAATTGGATTTCAGTTGGGATTTTCCACCAAGCGCCATATACATGAAAGTCGTCGTATACTTTTCCAGAAAGCATAGCCTTGCCGCCAACTATCCCTACAGAATCATCACAAGTCACATGGCGACTATGGGTATTGGAATTCATTTTAGTATTGAAATCTTGTGCCCATTTTTCTTCTGTAGTAATTTGACCTACGCTTTCTTGGATGTCCAGTTCCGTGACTCGGTTATCACATCCCTCAAAACTATTCCAGTCATTGATTAACCAAAAGGTGGAAGACATGAATGTCTTGTTGGATTTCATCCTGCATTCAAAATACTGACCAACATTGGCCGTAACTTGAGATTCTAAATGTCCTCCAGCATGGGTGAAGGTTTGGCCTTGCACTACTTCTTTTTCTTTGAGTTTATAGTTGGTGACCAGAAGCTTCCCACCTTCTAGTGAAACCGTGTTTTTTTTGAAGATCCCCGGAGCTCTACCTATCCATCCTTTTGGGTCGGCGTTTTTCCATTTAGATTCATCGAGTTCGTTATCTTCAAACTCATCCGAGAGTGATTCTACCAGGGTCCAATTACTAGTCTTAGGAGCAGGGTCATGCCCTGCATCAAATGTTGGTTCTAGTTGTGAACATGAAAATGTGAAAGAACTTATTAGGACAATAGCGCTGATGATACTTGAGATTTTCATTTGATGGCAGTAATTGAATATGTAGTGCCAATTAAGTCAAGAATCCATAGATATGGTATTAAACCGTTTGCTCAACCTCCAAATTGGCGATATGCTACAAAGCACACATAAAAATGGGCTAACAAAAATGACCATCCTAAAAGCAAGTATTTCAACTCATGTCCTTTTGTAATGCTCACTAATCTTGTAATATGGTTATGAAGAATGTGCTGTATTACCTGTATCTACCTTGGATTATCCTAATGATCTCCAGTTGTCAGGTAACCGAACAGCCGCCAAATGTAATTATAGTAATTACCGATGATCAAGGATATGGAGACATGAGTTGCAATGGTAATCCATACATCCAAACTCCGGCAATTGATGATATCTACAATGAGAGTGTGGTGTTTGAAAATTTCCATGTAGATCCTGTCTGTGCTCCAACAAGGGCAGCTTTGCTTACTGGACAATACGCTGCTAGAGTAGGCGTGTATATGACTTACATGGGAAGGCATCATTTGCAGAAGGATCAAAAGACGATGGCTGATGTGTTTACAGAAAATGGATACAAAACCGGCATCTTCGGAAAATGGCATTTAGGCGATACGTATCCTTTTCGTCCATCTGATCGTGGCTTTCAAGAATCGCTTGTGCATGGTGGAGGAGTGATAGGAGAGACTCCAGACTATTGGGGTAACGACTACTACGATGACACCTATTTTAGGAATGATACACTAGAGCAACAGAGCGGGTACTGCACAGATGTTTGGTTCAACGAAGCAAAGAAGTTCGTGAAGAAAAACAAGGAAAATCCATTCTTCCTCTATCTCTCAACTAATGCGCCTCATGGTCCACTTAGAGTACCTGAAACGTATGTGAAGCCATTTTTAAACAATCCAAGGATTAACGAAGAGCGTGCTTGGTTTTATGGGATGATTGCTAGCGTAGATCAAAACCTTGGAAGTTTTAAGGACTACTTGAATGAAGAGGGCTTGGAGGAAAATACGATTTTCATTTTCATGACAGATAATGGCACTCGACATGGATATTCACCCAATGACGATAGTGGCTTCAATGCGGATATGCGGGCCATTAAAGGCTCGCCGTATGACGGTGGTCACAGAGTACCCCTCATGATTCATTGGCCAGCAGGCGGCTTGGGTCAACATAAGAAAGTAAAAGAACTCACTGCCCATTTTGATTTGATGCCTACCCTCATTGAGCTACTTGGTTTTGATTCAAAAAGCAATTCGTCCTTTGATGGAAAAAGTTTGGTTCCCTTAATGAATGGCAACCAAAGCCAATGGAAAGAGCGAAAACTCGTCGTTCAAAATCAAGTGACTTTCGGTCAGAAGTTAGAGAATGACCTTCCGATAAAATATAAAAAGTTCGCAGTAATGACTGATCAATGGAGGTTAGTTGGAGATGAACTTTATGACATCAGGAAAGATCCAAGTCAAAAGCGAAACTTAGCATTTCAAAAGCCAGATGTAGTCACAGAATTAAGCACATTTTACGAATCTTGGTGGGCAGATTTGTTGCCAAATTTAGCAAACTATAATAGCACAATAATCGGAGCAGAGCAGCAGCCGACCGTAACGCTGAGCAGCCAGTTTTGGCATGGAGATGATGTGCCATATAACCAAAGGCACGTGCGTAATGGAATGAAAGCCAATGGCTTTTGGGATGTGGATGTTGCTATGTCGGGTAGATACGAATTTTCGTTGAGAAGGTGGCCAGTGGAAGCTGAGATGAGCATGAGAGCAGCACCAGAAGATGAACCATTGGATACTACTAGATTTTTTGAAGGAGATAAGGCCCATCATGTTCCTAGCAGAGCGATTGATATTGTCGCTGCACGATTACAAGTTGGTAATTTCGATGAAACTTTAGAAGTTTCAACCGATGAAGCGGAAACTACTTTTCAGGTAGACCTTGAAGAAGGTAAGCATTTTATCAAAAGCTGGCTCATAGATTCGGAAGACGATTCAGTGGGTGCCTATTACGTTTATATTAAAACATTAGATCAATAATTATATGAAAGAAAGATTTGGATTGATTGTCGGTATGTTCTTAATGCTTTGCACATTGACTACTGCTCAAGGGGTCATTGTAATCGACCACAAGACACAGCGTTATATAGGCGAAACCACTAGCTTAGATCGAAGCAAATTCGTCAATGGTCATATACTTTTTAACAATTCAGATGCAGAATTTGAGGCATTCAAGGAAGAGTATAATCTTCCAGTGAATTTTATTGGTGGCCGTCAGTTTTGGAACCCATTCGGTAAGGTAAAAGATGGGGTAATCCCAAATATTAATAAAAAGTACAATGGGATGAGAGAGGTGTCACCCTATCTCGTGGCGACTGGTACGGCATCTCAACTGATGTATGATGACAATGTGGATTACTCAATCGAAGATGTGTCAGACCTGAGCAAGCAAGCCGCTGATTATGTCGCTAAGAGTTATCGTGATGACTGGGATTTGGTGCCAAAATATATTGAGCCATTCAACGAACCGATGGTACATGCTATTGACTACTATCCTGAAGGTCGTGAAAATCCTCCAAAATACCTTAATGATAAACTCGATGTTGTCATCACGAATATTTGCAATTATCACAAGGATCTGGGTCAAGCAATACATGCGCTTCCCGAATTGGCCAATATGAAAGTTGTCGGATTTGGTTCAGCTTATCCAGAACTGGAAAACAATGGATTCAGCCTTTGGGATACACGTTTCAGAAAGTTTATTGATATAGCAGGAGCGGACTTAGATGTATTGTCTCTTCACCTTTACGATGGTAGTGGTATTAATAATAGTGGCGGACGCAGGTCAGGGTCTAATTCTGAAGCGATCATAGACATGATAGAAACCTATAGTTTCATCAAGTTCCAGAAAGTCATTCCTATTGCAATTACCGAATATGGAAGACTTGTACCGAACCAACCTAATTGGAAAGCAGGCAATGGGCAGTCCAATTATGAGCCTGTGGAAAATTCACAAGCCGTTCGATCACAAATCCACATGGTTATGAACTTCATGGAGCGGGAAGACCATCTGGAATTATCCATTCCATTCAATGTGAATACACGTAATCCTAATGGTCAGTATTCCAAATCAAGTATTTGGGTGAAGAATGCTCAAGGTATAGCAGAGTTAACCAATAGAAAGTATTTCTATGAAATGTGGAAAGATCTGAAAGGAGAACGGGTACGAATCAACTCATCTAACGTGGATATTCAGACACAGGCCTTTGTCAATGATCATGAACTATATGTAATGCTCAATAACCTTAACGACGAACCACAAACGTTAGACCTTCATCTTTTTGATGCACAAGGACTTCAAAGCGTAGCTGTCAAAAACTTGAAAATACACCTAGATCAGGAGCCTACACTGGCCAAGACTACTTCGGATACGGCACCAGAAAAAATCACTCTGGAATATGGTGAGACGGTCGTTCTCACTTACAAGTTTGATACACCTGTCAGCTTTGACAATACGATACGTAGTAATAAATATTACAGCGCCACCTACTTGCAAACGATAAGCGCTGATGAGATAACCAGTTTCTCATTCGATGACGTAGTGGCTGGTATAGGGCTAGCTACCTTGAGATTGAGTGTAGGTCGTGCGCATGGCAAATCTTTGAAGCCTGTGATTACCATCAATGGCCAAAGTGTTGATATAAGCAGTGATGTTATTCGAGGCTATGATCAGAATTCACGAAAGCAATTTTTCGGTACTTTAGAAATTCCATTCAATATAGATCTACTCAAAAAAGGTAGCAATATTGTAGAAGTGAAATTCGCTGACGGAGGTGGCCATATAAGTTCGGTGGTGCTCCAGGTACAAAACGCTGAAAAACCCTTGGATGAACTGCCTGATTTGATTTTAGAGAGCAATATACCTGGAGGCCAAGGAATGAATGTTTATCCCAATCCAATAGACGTTGGTGATGAAGTTTATTTGGGGAGTTTGGAGGTTCGGGAGGATCCTTTGTTA
>CAYGPP010000070.1:0-18997 GCA_964351885.1 uncultured Marinoscillum sp. | reverse complement strand
AAACTTCAAGTTACTGAGCGTTGGTCGAACTTATTGCGTTGATTGTTAAATTCGTCGAAGGGACGCAATGTGTCGAAACCGAGTAACTTGATAAGTAAGCCTCACAACTAGATCAGCGATAATCGTTTTTTTGCTGTAGAAATACTTGGTTAGATTAAGTCCCTGCAACCACAATCCATGTTCCGTGTGAACCTAATTGTATGAAATTCGACTATTAGGTGTCGACCATACAAATCGTTAAAAGGATAAAAAGATTCTTATGATATTTGAGCTTTTTTTCTCAATTAATATGGGGGCAATAAATCACAATGGTGTCTTAATCATAAATTCATGAACTTCTTCTTACTTCTTCCGTTCTCATACGGTGGTCAAAAAATAATACATTGAAAAAACTCTCCGCTTTCCTAATCGCGGCATTTCTGTTCCTATCAGTTTCCGGTCAAGACAAATTCACCATCAGCGGTTATGTAAAAGACGCTAGCGATGGGGAAACGCTCATAGGAGCAACTGTCTTACTCAAGGAATTGGGTAGCGGTAATGTCACCAATTTCTATGGTTTCTATTCGATTACAGTACCACCTGGTGACTATACAGTTATTTACTCTTATCTGGGTTATCAGTCTATTCTTCGGGAGGTTTCGCTTACTGAGAGCAAGCGCTTAGATATTGAGCTCCCAACGGCGGATCAACAACTGGAAGCGGTAGTAGTCTCTGCCAGAGCAGAAGATGCAAATGTCTCGGGCATCGAGATGAGCACAGCAGAGCTTGACATTAAATCTATCAAAAAAGTACCTGCTTTCTTAGGGGAAGTGGATGTAGTGAAGAGTTTGCAGTTATTACCAGGTGTAACTACCGTTGGAGAAGGAGCTTCGGGCTTTAATGTTCGCGGAGGTAGCGTTGGTCAAAATTTGATTCTTCTTGACGAGGCGCCAGTATATAATTCTTCTCATATGTTTGGTTTTTTCTCAGTCTTCAATCCAGACGCGGTGAAGGATGTAAAGCTTTACAAAGGAGGAATTCCGGCAGAGTATGGGGGTAGACTTTCGTCAATTCTGGATGTGCGGATGAAAGAAGGAAACATCAAGCAATATGAAGTAAATGGAGGGATAGGCTCCATTTTTAGCCGCTTTGCAGTTGAGGGGCCATTGGTGAAGGAGAAGTCTTCATTTATTTTGGCTGGTCGTAGATCGTATATTGACGTATTGGCCCAGCCTTTTTTGAAAGCAAACGATCTGGATGGAATAGGGCTATATTTCTATGACCTCACTTTTAAGTCTAACTACTATATTTCTGATAAAGACAGAATTTACCTTTCGGGATACTTGGGGAGGGATGACTTTGCATTTGATGCAAACCAAGGTTTTGACTGGGGGAATAAGACCGCTACGCTGAGGTGGAATCACTTATTTAATGACCGAATCTTTTCTAACACTACTTTTTTTGTGAGTGATTACGATTATTCGTTCAGAGTCGGTGAGACGGCTGATGATTCATTCAGCTGGGCTTCACGTATTTTCACCTATAACTTTAAGGAGCAATTCACCTATTTTGTCAATACCAATAACGAACTCTCGTTTGGAGCTGAAGCAATCTTGTATCGTTTCAAGCCTGCTGAAGTTGTAGGGGTGAGTATTGGTGAGGCCAGCGACCTAAGTTTGGATGAACGAAAAAGTTTGGAAACAGCTATTTATGTAGGCAATAATCAAAAAGTGAATGATAAGCTCACTCTTCAGTATGGGTTAAGGCTATCTGCTTTTCAATATCTAGGTTCGGGACCTGTGTTCCAATTTAGTGATACTGAAGAGGCCGGAACGAGACGGCAACTAATCAATGAAGAATCTTCAGATAACTGGGAGTCGATCAAGACTTACTACAATCTAGAACCAAGATTTTCGCTCAAGTATAGTTTGAACCCTTCTACTTCGATCAAAGCCAGCTATAACAGAATGACCCAATACATTCATCTTGTCTCGAATACCACAGCTTCTTTGCCCACTGATGTGTGGACATCCAGTAGCAATAATATTCGACCACAACTTGCTGATCAAGTTGCTTTAGGACTTTTCAAAAATATCGCTAACAATAAGTGGGAAACTTCAGCTGAGGTGTATTATAAAACCATGCAGAATCAAGTGGATTATATTGATGGTGCAGAACTTTTGATCAACAGATACTTGGAAGCTGATCTCCTCTCTGGGCAGGGAAGAGCATATGGGCTAGAGCTTTATGCTAAGAAAAACACGGGAAAAGTAAATGGATTTATTAGCTATACCTTGGCTAAAACGGAGCTTCAAGTAGAAGGGATCAATGAGGGTAAGTGGTATCCAACCCGATTTGACCAGACTCATAATTTAAAGCTTACAGCAAATTATGACCTAAATAAAAGGTGGTCGTTCGCTACTAATTTTACTTATATCACGGGCACACCCTACACTTTGCCTACTTATAGATATGAAGTTCAGGGATTCACGATTCCCGGTGTAGAAGGGAGGAATAACGGGCGAATTCCTGACTATCATCGATTGGATCTGGCTGCTACTTGGTACATGAAGGAAATCAAAAAAGACGGCTCTCCTAAGCGGCTGAAAGATTATTGGGTCTTCACCGTATACAATGCATACGCAAGGAGAAACCCTTTTTCCGTTTACTTCGCCCAGACAGATCAGGAGATTGGTGCAGAACGAACCGTGACACAAGCCAATCAAGTCTCTATACTAGGAACTTTTGTTCCTGCGGTTTCTTACAATTTCAAATTTTAAAAAGCGATGAAAAAGTTATTTACGCTTATTGCGATTGGTTTTTTGATTTATTCATGTGATGATGTTGTGGATATTCCGTTGGAAGATGCGGACCCAATTCTTACAGTAGATGCATGGTTGACCAACATGTCAGACACGCAACGCATTGTATTGACTTATTCGAGACCATATTTTGACAACAATAGACCAAAACCTTTCCTAGGAGCTGATGTTAGCATTGGGGTTTTTGATAATACTAGAATAGTAGACACGCTTTCATTTACGGATGCGAATTCTGATGGAGTCTATGAATGGATTTCTCCTGTGGGAGAGACTTTTGGTGAGATTGGTCAGTCGTATTTACTGAATATCGATGCTCAGGGAAATACCTATAATGCCATCTCTACAATGTTTGACGTCCCACCTGTGGATAGTATCACCTTTGAGTATAATGTCAAGGATGCTTTCATAACTGAAGATTGGTATTATGGGGAGTTTTGGGCTAGGGACTTGCCTGGTTTGGGCAATACTTATTGGATAAAGGCTTATAAGAATGACACCTTGCTGAGCGCTCCAGAGCAAATGAATCTTGCATATGATGCTGGTTTTTCTCAGGGTGGCGAAATAGATAGTTTGGTATTCATCCAACCGATACGTACCGATATAAATCCATTTGAGAATGACGCAGGTCAACCTTCGCCATATAAAATTGGGGATAGATTAAAGGTTGAAATTTACTCTGTGACGAATGAGGCATGGTTCTTTTTAACTCGTGTGGCTGATGAGACGGTGCGAAACCCGGGGTTTGCTCAATTATTTGCCAATCCTCTTGCGAACGTGCCGACTAATATTGTTTCGAGCAATGAACAAATAGAAGTTGTGGGTTTTTTCAACGTTTCGGCTGTCTCTTCTCTGGCTGTCACAATGTCTGAAGACAACATTGTAGATCGAATACCTGATTGATTAGGTCAATCACTCACCTATACAAGAATGCTTTCGGAGGCTTGTCTACAGCAGCTTGGATGCTTGCCTTAGTCATACTTATCAATAGGAGTGGCACAATGGTTATTCCCTTTTTAAGTGTTTACCTCATTAGTTCTCTAGGTTTTTCGTTGATTGAGGCCGGTTGGGTAATGACCATGTTTGGGCTTGGCGCAATTGGAGGTGCTTTAATTGGAGGTTGGTTGACTGATAAAATTGGCCCATTCAGGGTTCAGCTTATTAGCCTAGTAGGTGGTGGTCTGATGTTCTTGATCCTTTCGCGAATTACTGAGCTTTATTCCATTGCTGCTTTTATTTTTTTAGTGAGTTTAATCTCCGAAATGTTACGTCCTGCCAACCAATTGGCTGTGGCCTCCTATGCAAAACGTGAGAATGTTACCAGAGCATTTAGTCTCAACCGCATGGCCATCAATTTAGGTTTCTCCTTAGGTCCAGCGATTGGTGGGTTGTTAGCTGCGGACTCTTATAAGCTTTTGTTCATTGCCGATGCGGTTACTTGCCTGTCTGCAGCCTTAGTTTTCTTTCTCTACTTCAGAAATAAGCACGAGCGTCAGCATAAAACAGAAATACAAGCACAAAAAGAGAAGTCACCGTGGAAAGACCTAGGCTTTCTTGGGTTCATACTGTTTGTCATGGTGTTTGCACTGCTATTTTTTCAGATTTTTACTACTTGGCCTATTTATCAACGCCAAGTTTTCTTGCTGCCAGAATCTCAAATCGGCCTCCTACTTGCCCTGAATGGGCTCATAGTGTTCTTGTTCGAAATGATCATAGTTTATCGACTCGGTAATAAAATAGCCCCTCGAAAATTGATTGCGTTTGGAGGTATGCTGATGGCAATTGCTTTTTTCATCATTTATGGATTTGATAGTGTTGGCTCATTATATGTGGCATGTATTTTTATCAGTTTCGGTGAAATCTTTGCTATGCCATACATGGTTACTTTTACAGTGAATCGGAGTGGAAAAACCAATAAGGGAGCCTACATGGGACTTTACTCGATGGGATTTGCCAGTGCATTTGCATTAGCTCCATTGATCGGCACCAACATGATTAATCAACTGGGATTTAAGTCTTGGTGGTTGATAGCAGGGGCAGTTTCCACTGCTATTGCTGGAGCAGTTTATTTCTTACACAATAAAAGGCCTAGCATCATTGATTGAGTCAGATTATCACATTTTAAAGAAGGTAGAAGAACTGTGATCGAGAGTTCGAAAGTGTTATCCAGATCTGTAGAGTTTAGAATTATTATTTTTGTCAAATAGAAAATTAATTCCGCCTATGCCCCCGCACCATTTCCTTTTTACCCATTGCTCCTTTTAGTGTTTCCACTTCAAATCCGGCTGTAGCCAAGTTCCTTTTGAATTGTCCTTGAGCACAATATGTCGTGAGTATTCCTCCTACTTTTAAAAGTTCGAAGCACTTCTGAATATTACGTAGATCCCATATTTCCGCTTGTTTGCTTGGGGCAAACGCGTCAAAGTATATCATATCAAAACCACCAATAGAGTCGAAACGCTCTAAAGTATTTTTATACTTGGTAAGAGAAAAATTTTCATTAATTAATTCGGCTATTTCCCATGGCGCGGTGTGTAGTGATTGGAGCGCTTGAGCCTCCTTTTCATCCTCACCAAAATTCAATTCTGAGTAAATCTCAGAAGGTACAGGAATAGGTTCTACAGAGTGAAAATCAATTAGCACATTTTCCTTGGTTGCATAATTTGCCGTAAGAAGCGCATTCAAACCCGTGCCAAAGCCCACTTCAAAGATTGAAACACTTTTAGAGGAATGCTCCTTCAGATAATAATCCAGACACTTTTCGATAAAAACATAGCGAGATTCGGTACGCGCTCCATGGAAGGAATGGTAGGTTTCATTGAGGTCTTCTCTCAACAAACTATGCGAACCATCTTCTGTAGTTATTAGTTTTAGACTGTGATTAGTCATTTTCCATGCTTATTTTTAGCCAATAGAGTAAGGGGGAATGCGTTTTGGATTGCTTCCATAAAGTTACTCATTCAAACAAGGCGTTTAAAAAAATAAAGGACTTCCAGATGAAAAAAAGTTTAATAATTACCGGGTTAGTAGCAGTGATGGCATTGGTATCATGTAAAGAAGATGAGCCTAAAATCAACCCGCTTGTGGGTGAATGGGAATTAGTGGAAGTTGAGTTCACAGATTTGCCTTCAGCGTTTGCAAGTTTTGAAGGATATACAGACGTTAATCTTTATGGAGAGACCTCCTATGTACTAGAGATCAATGATGATAATACTTTTGAGAGAACATTACGATTGCCATCTCAACGTCTTCAAGATGAGGGAGAGTGGGAATTTGATGGCGAAGAATTAGAGCTAGATCCTGAAGAAGATTTAGGCCTTCCAACAGACTTTACATTAGCTGAGGATATCGAAGATGATGAATTGTACCTGTCAGCATATATTAATTTTAGATTATTGCCTGATGCCGTGAGCGATACAGCTACTGTAACTACACAAGAAGAATTAACAGCGCTTTTCGATAATTACGGACAATCTGTTGAGGTCAATGTTGTTCACATTTTCGAAAAGTAAGTAGCGCAAACCCCCTTTCATGCTGAAGATTTGGACAACAGTACTTTTGATCATTGTTGGCAGCACCTCCGTGTTTGGCCAAACAATATCAGGCACTGTAAAAGATCCAAGTGGAGAAGGCCTTATTGGGGCCACCATTCAGATTAAGGGAGAAAACACCGGAACAGTTACGGATTTTGATGGCAATTTTAATATTGCCGCCAAGGACGGCCAGATTCTGATCATAGGTATGATTGGTATGGCAAGTCAAGAAGTTGCCGTGAGCGCAGGCCAACCGATTAATGTTTCACTGAAGGAATCAACACAAGTACTCGGCGAAGTGGTGGTGACAGGATTCCAAGAGGTAAATCGAAAACTCTTTACTGGAGCTTCCGAAAGCCTTAACATGGAAGACATCAAAGTCAATGGACTGGCAGATGTGAGCCGAGCGCTTGAAGGCCAAGTAGCTGGAGTCAATGTGGACAATGTCTCTGGAACTTTCGGGACAAGCCCCAAGATCAGGATCAGGGGAAATGCTTCTATCAATGGCAACAATCAACCGCTTTTCGTTATAGACGGTGTGATATTGGAAGATTTGGCAAATGTCAACACAGATGACTTGGTCTCTGGTAATGCTAACACTTTGATTAGCTCTTCCATTGCCAACCTTAATCCAAGTGATATCGAGTCGTTTCAGATTCTGAAAGATGCTTCTGCTACAGCTATTTATGGTGCCAGAGCTGCTAATGGAGTCATTGTGATCACCACCAAACGAGGGAAAAGTGGCAAACTACGAGTCAACTACTCCGGAAATTATTCTATCAAACTTCGCCCTACTTACAATCAATTCAACCTGATGAACTCAGCTCAGGAGATGTCGGTATATCGTGAGCTATATGAAAAAGGGTTGGTGGATATTACCACCTCTGTACGTGCCCAGAATTATGGAGCTATGGGCAAAATGTTTGCTCAAATCGCCAATCATCAGCTGGATTGGGGAGAAGGAGGTACTCTGAACGAAGAGTTCCTCAATCAGTATGAAAATGCCAATACAGATTGGTTTGAAGTCCTGTTTCGCGAAGCTGCTTTACAGCAACAACATTCACTGAGTTTCACCGCCGGAAACGAAAAGTCAAATAGTTATTACTCGCTTAGTTTTCTAGATGACCAAGGACAGACCATAGCTGATAATGTACAGCGCATTACAGCTTCCGCTCGCAATACATATTTCATTTCTGATCTGTTCACTTTTGGATTGAAACTAAGCGCGAGTTATCGTGATCAGCGAGTGCCAGGCACACGAAATAGAGAATTTGATCCCATTACCGGAAGGTTCAGCAGAAGCTTTGATATCAATCCTTTTAGTTATGCATTGAATACTGCCAGAACCATTCGTCCGTATGATGAAGATGGAAATTTGGAGTATTTCAGACGCAATTACGCGCCTTTCAACATCATCGATGAGCTTGATTACAATTTCATCGACATCACCGTTTCTGATTTTTCTGCGCAGACAGATTTTGAGGTGAATCCATCGGATAATTTCTCGGTAAAAGGAGTTGTTCAGGCGCGCTATGCCAATACAGTAAGAGATCATACTGTCCATGAAAATTCCAATCAGTCTGAAGCATATCGTGCTAATGGCACGCAGTTTATTCAGGATGCCAACAATCTGCTTTTCCGTGATCCAGACAATCCTGGACTAAACCCTGTGGTCATATTGCCGCAAGGGGGATTTAACTATTTAGATCAGAGTGAGCTCATCAATATGTACGGAAGGGTGAGTGCGGATTGGAACAAGACAATCAATGATGCCCATGAAATTAATATGTTGGCAGGGTCTGAACTTCGGTTTTCTAATCGTACGGAATCTTCTACTACCGGCCTTGGAGTCATTTACGAAAGTGGAGGTATCGTCATCACAGACCCTAATATCATTGAATTTTTCAACCTCCAAAATATAGATTATTACAGCCTGAGTTCTTCTCAAGATCGTTTTGTAGGGATGTTTTGGAATGGAGGATATGCCTATAAGTCACGTTACATTGCCAACTTCACCGTGAGATATGATGGCTCCAATCAACTTGGTGAGAGCAAAGCAGCGAGATATTTGCCTACCTGGAATGTGAGTGGCGCATGGAATGTAACCAACGAGAAATTCTTCAAAGTAAGATTTATAGACAACCTTAAACTCCGCGGAACTTATGGGATTTCGGGTAACCTCCCTCCCAATGCAAGCGCATTGCTTAATCTGCAAGCAGACGTGACTGTAAGGCCTACAGATCAAGAACCGTATCTTTTCATTCAAGACTTAACCAATACAGAGTTGACATGGGAGAAACTCAATGAGCTCAACATTGGGATGGACTTGGACATGTTTAAGAATCGCATCAGCACCAGTTTCAATTACTTCAGGCGAGAAGCATTTGATTTGATTGGGACGGTCAGGACGAGTGGTATTGGAGGGCAAGCATTTAAGGCAGGAAACTTTGCTGACATGACCGCTGATGGTTTTGAAGTTTCGATTAGCACTCAGAACATCAAAGACAAGAAATTTTCTTGGAGTACCAATTTCAATATAGGCTATACCGTAGATCGAATTACGAAACTGGATTTTGGGCCTAGGATAGCTGATGCTATTGGGCAAACCGGAGCGGCTTTATTGGGTGGCCCAAGACGGGGACTTTATTCTACCAAATTCGCTGGATTGGATAATACTGGCGTACCTACATTCTATAACGAAGAAGGAGAAACCGTGCTCCAATACGACCTTCAAAACAGATCAAATCTTAATGCTACGCTACAATATGAAGGCCCGATTGAGCCACGAGGTGCTGGCGGACTGACCAACACTTTTAAGTATAAAGGCCTGTCATTGATGGTATTGCTGTCTTATAAGTTCGATTATAAGATTCGTCTCAATGATGCATTCTTTGCTACTTACACAGATTTTGATGCCTTACCAGCTGAGCTTGTAGACAGATGGGCAGTGCCAGGCGATGAAGAACTCACAGATTATCCCGTGATTCTCGACAGAGGCGTGGCGCAAACCAACAACGACTTGGTGCTCGCATACCAATTGTACAATAAAAGTACGGCGAGAGTAGCAGATGGTGATTATGTGAGATTGAGAACGATCAGACTAGGATACCAAATCCCAAATCAGATGGTTTCCAAAATTGGCTTGAGTTCAGCTTCTGTCAGTTTAGAGGGACAGAATATTGCATTACTGTATTCTGATAGCGTCCTCAAAGGTCAGGATCCTGAGTTTTTTAGCAGTGGAGGAGTTTCGCTTCCACAGCCAAAAACCATCACTTTTTCACTCAATCTTGGATTCTGATGCTTGAAAGGTTAATCCATATCGCCCAGTTAGCCTTTTTTGGAATCGTAGTGACGGTTTCATTAAGTGCCTGTGATGATTTCTTGGATGAGGTTCCAGATAACCGTGTGTCGTTAGATGATCTAGACAAAGCAGCCCAATTGTTGACCAATGCATATTCTTCAGCGAGTCCTGCTTTTACAGAGTGGATGTCTGACAATGTACAATTCACCACTGGGGTGAATATCAGGCAAAACCACCAACAACTTTATGCTTGGGAAGATGTCACCAGTGGCGATGGAGAGCAAGACACGCCCAATTATTTTTGGAACGAAACTTATGGAGCGATTGCTCATACCAATGAAGTATTGAAAGTACTAGATGAATTACAGGTTTCTGAAGAGGATGAAGACAGAAAAGATGCTATCGAGGCGGAGGCCTTATTTGCGCGAGCTTATGGGCATTTTATGCTCGTCAATTTGTTCGGGCCGGACTATGGAGCTGATGCTTCTGGAGATGGCGTGCCTTATGTGAAAGAGCCTGAGACAGAATTTATTGCCACTTATGAACGAGAGTCTGTCCGCAAAGTCTATGGAGAAGTAGAGGATGATCTGAAGAAAGGGCTCCGACAAGTTAGCGATAGCTATTATAATAATTCAGGAAAGTATCACTTCAATACTAACGCAGCTTTGGCGTTTGCTACGCGTTATTATTTGTGGAAGGGTGATTTTGCAAGATGTATCGATTATAGCAGTCAGCTTTTGGGTGATAACCCAGGCACTTATGTTCGAGATTTGACAAGTCAAGAATTTCAGAATGCCAAGTCGTCCATTACCGGTTATCCACAGCTTTATTCTTCTCCAGACCTTCCTAGCAATATTATGCTTATGCGAAAGTATTCGCTGATTCAGAGCCCAAGATTTGGTCATGGCCCAACATCAGAATTTTATGGAGATTTGTTTGGGGCAACCCCATTTCCGGGCACAACTGACGAACGAGAAAATCCGGCTTTTGTAAAAGGAGACAATGCCTTACTCCCTGTACGTTATGAAAACTTGTTCCAAAGAAGTAGCCTCAATTCCAATGTAGGATTTTTGTACCATGTGGCACTTTCATTTACTGGAGAGGAAGTATTGCTTAATCGAGCAGAAGCTTATGCTATTCAGAATGATTTGGATGCATGCTTAGCAGACTTGCAAGTGTTTGTCAGCCGAAGATATAGTGGAGCAAATACCGTTTTGACCTTTGAGCAGTTGAGATCATTTTTTGGAGCGGACAATGATCCTTCATTTACAGATCGACTCATCTTGTTGAATTATATCATTTTGGAACGAAGAAAAGAGTTTATCATGCAAGGTATGAGATGGTTTGATATCAAGCGTTTTGGCTTTGGTGTGACACATGACTTGGCCGATGGTTCCACCATTGAGCTGCAGCCAAATGACCCAAGAATGGTATTGCAAATTCCTGAATCTGCTATAGAAGTGGGTGGACTAGAACCTAACGACCGTGATTAAGACAAATTCAAATATCCTCCAATTCTGCTTGCTGGTAATCGTCCTTTTGGCACCTGCATGCTATCCTGATGAATCTCTGGATGTAGATGAGTTGGATGTAGATCTAGAGTTGACGGAGTTGGATTTATACATCGAAGAAAATTTTACAGATAGGTACAACATGGCGATTCGCTATCGCTTTGTAGATCGTTATGTAGATCCGGGTGAGCGGGTGACTCCTCCGAGATTGGAGAATGTCAGACCTATGCTTGACTTTATAGAAGAATTCTGGATTGACCCATATTTGGAATTGCCTGGTGGCGAGGAATTCTTCAGAGGGCATGTGCCACCAGAGATTATCCTATTGGGTGGTTTGATTTATAATCCCGATGGCACAGTCACATTGGGTACTGCGGATTCTGGTTCTAGGATTACTTTCACTGACGTGAATTCGCTAGATCGTGAAGATGATGATTGGCGTACGCTACAGCTTCAGGTTGTTTATCATGAGTTTGCCCATACAGTACATCAATTGTATAAGCTGCCAAACGCATTTGAGACCATTACCACTGCAGGATATTCTAGCGCTGGTTCATGGTTCAATATCACAGATGAAGAAGCATTAAATCGAGGCTTTGTGTCTCCTTATGCCACCAGTTCTCCTAATGAGGATTTTGCTGAAACGGTAGCCTTCTATCTGTTTGATTCAGATTTTGATGCGAAATATATAACCCTGACTGAGGATTGTACCACTGCGGATTGTGAAGCAGAAAATATCGGAAAAGCGGCAGTAGCGGAGAAACTAGCTGCCATTTCAGCGCATTACAAAAAGGAAGTTGATGTAGATCTGACGGCTCTCAGAGCCATTATTCAGTCCAAACTATAAGATGAGAAGACTCATTACATACATGATTTTCATCGTTACGCTCTTAGCTGGGTGTAAGGAAGAGGAGACTGGGTTGCCTTCAGTAGAAGATCGTGTGAGCGAAGTATTGGATGGACTTCAAGATCGGCTCACTGAACCAGCCAATGGCTGGAAGATTACTTATCGCCCTACTGCCAATTCGGGGAGCTTCTTTATGCTCATGGACTTTGGGAGAGATGGTTTGGTGAAAATATCTACAGACTTGGCCGCTGATGATGGACGTTATTTTGAGGAGTCTATTCCATATCGACTGGATGCAGGACAGGGAATAGAATTGATCTTCGAGACTTTTGGTGCATTGCATTATTTGTTTGAGCTAGATCAGGCAAGTTTTGGCGCTGAATTCGAATTTGTATTTGTTGAAGATCAAGGAGATGATCTAATCTTTAGGAGCAAAACCGATCCCACAAATCCAACCAGAGTAACCTTTGAACCGGCCTCAGCAGCAGATGTTAATCTGCTATCAAAAGAGATTTCAGCCAATTTGAATTTGTTCAAAGGTCAAGCCCCGAGGCTTTTTGGAGGAGTTGCTCCTTCACAGCAGTTGTACCTTTCAGATATTGATGTTTCTGTTTTTTGGAATATTGATCTCGAAAGACGCACTATCTTCTTTGATATAGCTGGGAAAGGAGCCACAGCTCAATCTGTATATACTGGTGCGAATGTGATCCTCGAACAAGCAGTCGGCTATCGATTTCTCAATGGCCAGTTGGTGCTGAATGTGCCTGTTTCATTTAGTCTGGATGGATCAAATATCCGATTGGAAGCTATCAGCCTTGTTGACTTCTCTACTGATGGAGCATCACTATGTTCTGGTGTAAGTACCACACCGCAGTATACGGTTTCCACAAGCAATCACGGAGCAGGAGTATTGAACAAGAGCTTGATTAATTCTAGTGGTTTGGGGTTTGAGGAGCTTAGCCAATCTTTTTATAGTGTCAATATTCCTTTCATTTTTGATGACAGTCTCAGCTCGTTGGCAGAAACAGGCAGTATCGCTGAATTGCTTCCTAATGGCTCAGGATTTATGATCACCTATGGTTTCAAGTCAGACAGTATACCGGCGAATAGCGTTGGGTTCATAGTAGAAGGTGAAGATGGTAGCGGTGAGTTGTACTTGCGTGAAATGTCGATATCGGCAGTTGCCAATCAATTGGAAATCACATTGCTTGATGATTATTACTATTCGGCCACTCCTACTACCGCAGAAGAAAGCGCAATGGAGCAAATCACCAATGAAATATTCGAGGGTGGATCTATTTATGCCTTTGACCTACCCATCCAAGGTTTGACAGTCTTGCAGTTTTACAATCCCTGCAATGGCTATGAGTTTATCTTGGTGAAGTAGTTTGGGTGGTTTTCACTTATCATCATTTCACCTATCGTCATTCCCCTGCGTAGCAGAGATTAAATTTCTAATCAAACCGTCATTCCCCGGCGAGGTGCAACGGAGACTGGGGAATCTCTCACTACTTATGCAAGCTGACAACTTGACGTTCTGAAAACCCTCGATGCAATCGAGGACTAGATGGGTTCTAAGTGGTTTAGATTCCCCGATAAGCTTCATGCTTGAGCTTTTGTGGAATGACAGGGTTAAGAACTTCATTCTTCAGCGTTCGTAGATAACAACCAACAAATAGGATTACTTCTTATAAATCAATACCACCGCGTGCGCCGAAACGCCCTCTTTTTTCCCCACAAAACCAAGCTTCTCAGTAGTGGTAGCTTTTACAGCTACATCAGATATTTCTAATTGCATCACCTTTGCGAGAGTCGCTTTCATTTGGTCGATATATGGACCAATTTTTGGTTCTTGGAGGCAGATCGTAGTGTCCACATTCACGACTCCCCAGCCAGCATCATCTAGTAGTTTCATTACCCGTTGAAGCAATATCTTGCTATCTATTCCTTTGTACTGAGCGTCTTTGTCAGAGAAGTGAAAACCAATATCTCGCATATCCGCTGCACCCAGCAATGCATCACAGATGACATGAATCAAGACATCTGCATCAGAATGACCAAACGCTCCATGTGTATGCGGTACTTGAATTCCGCCAAGCCAAAAATCGACACCTTCCGCCATGGCGTGTACGTCATATCCATATCCTACTCTGATATTCGGTTTCATTCTATTTCTGCTTTATAGTAAAGAGTGGTACAGTTTTCTTCTATCAATATTTCATTGGCAACAGCTAAAACATCCGCTTCACTTACTGACTTGATCTGATTCAATTCGCGATTAACTAAGGAAGAATCGCCCAAAAACGAAGCATAAGCCAAGCCCATTGCTCGATTAAGTAAATCTACTTCCCCGAAAATCGTGGTGGTTTCAGACTGATTTTTCACTTTCTCTAATAAGTTTTGATCTACGGCAGTCTTCACTGGCTCTAGTAATTCCTGGATAGCTGCATCAGCTTCCTCGAGGCTTACGTCAGGCATCAGCTTTCCATTGATCACGAACAATCCCGGATCGTAGCTTCCCGTTACATGTGCCGAAATGCTCGAAAACATTTGTTTGTTTTTCACCAGCTCAGTATAAAAGACAGACGATTTTCCTCTACCCAAAACATCACTTAGCAGATCTGCCGCATGATACTTTGGGTCCAAGCGATCACACATGTGGTAGGTTTTATAGATGGCATTGGTAGGCACTTTGGCCTCAACTGTCAACGAACGAGGAGCCGTTTGTTTTGGCTCATTGTTAACTGGTTTTGGGGTTGAGTCTTGCTTCTCTATTGGCCCAAACCATTTCTCGCTAAGGGCTAGTGCTTTTTCTTCTGTAATATCTCCCGCCACAACTAACACGGCATTACCAGGATGATAATGGGTTTTGAAAAAATGTTTTACATCTTCCATAGTAGCATCTTGAATGTGCTCAATGCTCTTCCCTATAGTTGGCCACTGGTATGGATGCTTTTCATAAGCAACAGGTCTCAGTTTCAACCAAACATCTCCATAAGGCTGATTTAAGTAACGTTGCTTGAATTCTTCTATCACCACCTTTCGCTGAACTTCCAGCACTTCTGGATCAAAGGACAAGCTAAGCATCCGGTCGGACTCCAGCCAAAATGCTGTCTCTACATTAGCCGAAGGGATGGTGATGTAGTAATTGGTAATGTCTGTATTGGTAAATGCATTATTATCACCACCTACTGCTTGAAGGGGCTCATCAAAACTCTCCACATGTTTGGATCCCCCAAACATCAAATGCTCAAAAAGGTGAGCAAAACCTGTCTTGTGATCATCTTCATTCCGAGATCCCACTTTATAGAGGATATTCAAACAAACGAGAGGTGTATTGTGATCCTCATGGACAATCAATTGAAGTCCATTAGATAAGGTGTGTTCTTTGTATTCGATCATTTCAGTTGCCAAAATTAACCAATCCGCATTGATTACTTGTAGGGATAAATTTTACCTTTGATCAAATTTCAACGCCCCATGAATTTTGACCGAAAAGGAAGATCCGACGAACAACTATTGACCATCTACAAAGCGTTGGTCAAACCAAGGCTTATTGAAGAGAAAATGCTCATTTTGCTTCGTCAAGGCAAAATCAGCAAGTGGTTTTCTGGTGTTGGCCAGGAAGCCATCTCTGTAGGCGCAGCCCTTGCTTTGCAAGAGGATGAGTATATACTACCGATGCATCGTAATCTTGGTGTTTTTACTTCTCGAAATGTACAGTTGACTCAACTTTTCGAACAGTTTCAAGGTAAGGCCAACGGATTTACCAAAGGTCGCGACCGATCTTTTCATTTTGGTTCTAAGGAGCGCAAGATTGTTGGAATGATCTCTCATTTGGGCCCCCAGTTGGGCGTGGCTGATGGGATCGCGCTCTCCACATTATTGAAAAAAGAACCAAAAGCTACCCTGGTCTTTACCGGTGATGGAGGGGCAAGTCAGGGAGATTTTCATGAGGCACTCAATGTTGCTTCGGTCTGGAACCTTCCTGTCATTTTCGTCATAGAAAACAATGGCTATGGGCTTTCTACACCAAGTTCAGAGCAGTTCAATTTTGAGTCTTTTGTCGTTAAGGGCCCTGCATATGGCATGGAAGCGCATAGCGTAGAAGGCAATAGTATTTTGGAAGTGCTGAATGCACTTGAGCCAATAGTAGAGAGTGTAAGAGAAAACCCTCGTCCAGTCATTTTCGAAGCTAAGACCTTTAGAATGCGTGGACACGAGGAGGCTTCTGGGACTAAATATGTGCCTGATGAACTGATGGACTATTGGGCGAAGAAAGATCCTATTCAAAATTTTGAAGATTATTTGATTGCTGAAAAAACCATCACATTAGAAGTTATCGCATCAATCAAGGAAGAAATCCGAGAGGAAATTAGTGAGGCTGTGAAATCTGCTTTTGCCAAGCCGGAAGTCGAATCTACAACGAAGAGAGAATTGGATGATCTCTTCTTACCTCATGAAGAAAAGTATCTTACCCCATCACCTAGATCGACTAACAAAAGATTTGTCGATGCAATATCAGATGGATTAAGAGAGAGTTTAGAGCGGTATGATGATTTGATTTTAATGGGTCAAGATGTTGCGGATTACGGCGGTGTTTTTAAGATTTCGGAAGGGTTTGTTGAGCTTTTCGGTAAGGAGCGAATACGAAATACGCCTCTTTGCGAATCGGCAATTTTGGGGGCAGGTTTAGGCTTATCCATTGGGGGAATGAAAAGTGTAGTGGAAATGCAATTTGCGGATTTTGTGACTTGTGGTTTCAACCAAATCATCAATAACCTAGCTAAATCTCATTATCGTTGGGGACAAAATGCTGATGTAGTGGTTCGGATGCCTACAGGTGCAGGAGTGGGGGCTGGCCCATTTCATTCCCAATCCAATGAAGCTTGGTTTGTACATACACCTGGGCTGAAGGTAGTATACCCATCTAACCCAGCAGATGCTAAGGGGTTGCTTAATGCTGCGATCGCAGACCCAAATCCATATTTATTCTTTGAACATAAAGCGCTTTATCGTTCATTGACTGGTAATGTGCCAGATGAGTATTATACTACTCCAGTTGGGCAAGCAGTTTTAGTAAAAGGAGGAAACCAATTGTCAATAATTACCTACGGGATGGGCGTCCATTGGGCCATAGAAATTGTAGACGATTTGGGAGTATCTGCGGATATATTGGATTTACGTACACTACTGCCATGGGATCAAGAAGCTGTGGCTACTACAGTTAGGAAAACAGGTAAGATAATCGTCTTGCATGAAGATTGTCTTACAGGTGGAATAGGTGGCGAAATAGCTGCATGGATAGGTGAGCATTGTTTTGAGGACTTAGATGCCCCGGTAGCTAGAATAGCTAGCCTTGATACACCAGTGCCTTTCGCTAAGGTATTGGAAGACAATTTCTTACCAAAAGCACGTTTGAAAGAAAAGATTGCTGATCTATTGTGCTATTAAGCAATGATATAAACCTTATTGATTGGGATTGGTGCTTAAAATCGAAATCTTTGAGGATTCTAAAAAGATACTTTGAAGCGGCTTTTAATCATCATCTCATTCTCGTCACTACTTGTCATCTTGGATCAATACCAAGTCAATGGCCAGTTGATTACAGATTCTGAGAGCAAACTCAAGACACAAAAGGCTAAACCAAAAAGTGGATTCTCATTATTTGGTAATAAGAAAAATGGTGCAAGATCGAGTAGCGGACCGCTGCAAAATTCCCGAGCAAGTACTCCGAAATATTCATCAGGTTCCCCATTTGCTTCAATGCAAAAGCGAAAGTCTGCAAGCCCTAGAGTTAGTCAAAACAGAGCTGCTTTATTTAAGAGCTATCAGAAAAAGTCGCCTAGATATTCTAGTGCAGGCTTAGCTGGTATTATGTCTAATAAGCGATCAATGGGAGGGTTTTCTTCTGGCTCACCTTTTTCGAATAATGCACGCTCAGTTTCACCTCGTTACTCTTCAGGTTCCCCATTTTCAAGCAGTAGAATAGCTGTCGGCCCAAGGTACTCTGCAGGCAATTCGTTTTCTAACAAGCGTGTTGCATCAACCCCTCGATATTCTGCAGGCAATCCTTACTCCAATAAACGAGTGGCATCAACCCCTCGATATTCTGCTGGAAGTCCATTCAACAATAAAAGTGGTACTTCTGCTCCTCGCTATTCCGCAGGCAATCCCTTCTCCAATCAACGAGTGGCTGCAAGTCCCAGATACTCCGCAGGCGAACCGTTCAAAAATAAACAGCAGAGCACTTTACCGAGATATTCTGCTGGGAATGTATTTACAAATAAGAAGAATGAGGCAAGTCCACGATATTCTATCGGAATGCCTTTTACCGCGAAGGACGTTAAAGCTGCACCACGTTACTCGAATGGAATGCCATTCACAGCAAAGGACAGTAAAGCTTCACCAAGGTATTCTTCTGGATCCCCTTATGAGAATATGAGCTGGAACTGGATCAAGCCGCAGTATTCCACCAATAAGCACCGTTTTGATGTCAACAAGAAAAAGCGACAAGAATATGTCTACTTGGGATTAGAGGCGGACTTTCAGGGGTTTTCGCGTAAGCGTCTCAAATGGGCTGTCAGTTTGGATAATCTCCAAGAGTCTAGCCGATCAGGAGCGTTTGAGAGCAAATCCAAACTTCCTGCATATGATCCTAACCAACCAGAGTATGCTACAAACTATACTGGAGATTTTAAGTTGAAGTGGATCAAGCACAACGAAATGCATCCTAGTTCGAAGTATTCCAAGGCAAACCAAAGCAGCGAGTTTCTGAGAGAGAGCATGGGCAAAAGAAATTTGATCTGGACAAGGCTGAACAGGAACAAACAACAGCCAAACGCTGTTACTGATAAAATTTCGAAACCGAAGTTCGACCGAAAAGAAGCTGAAATCTGGAATGAATAGTATTAATTGGAATGAGCTGACCAACTTGGATCAGCTAGATGAAATAGATCAAATTTCTCAAGCACACCCTGTTTTAATTTTTAAGCATAGCATTAGAT
>CAYGPP010000069.1:0-19176 GCA_964351885.1 uncultured Marinoscillum sp. | reverse complement strand
TTTGCGCCAAATTCATCTCCAGTAAAATCAACATGCGCCGGTGAGCGATCGCCATTAGATCCTAGCCATGCATGAGCGTGTGCTTGAATTTGACCACTTTGGTAAGACCCAACTCTATCACCTACTACAGTTCCTGCTATATCTTTTCTACTAGCCACATCTGGATCTACACCTGCGCCATTGTCCATGCCTCTAAGAAATTGGCCTCTTAAGTCAGGTAGGTTGAAATTGGTTCCACCATCTCCGCCCCATGCGTCTCCGATAGCAGCATACAATTCGGGATAGTCTGCTACGGCCACTTCACTGCCATCACATGCTAAATATCCAGCAGGAATTTTCCCTGGAGCACCAGCAAATGAAAGTACTACTCCGGCAGGGTTACCATTGTCGGCACTTGTTGCAGTTTGAGCAGACACTGCCGATTGTGCAGACTTAGCGTAAGGCACTGCTAACAATTCTGTATTGCTAATTTCGACGAAATCTCCACCGGGGAGTTTTACTTCTACTTTGAGGAAATATTTTTTTGATGAAAAATCAATAGCTGCAAAGTCAACGGGAACTCCTGATCCTATAACTGCATGGAATACTCCGTAAGCATCCGTTGCGACAGATTGTTGCTCTGTGTACTCGTCAGATTCTCCTTCTGGATAAATAGCGAATTTGGCAGTAATCGTTGCACTGCTATAAGCTGCTCCGCTAAAATCTCTGGCATAGCCCTGAAAGCTAAAGCCCTTTTGGGTATTTTGAGCGAATGCCGTACCAAAGAAAAGACAGAACATAACCACTAACACTAGTGATTTGATAAGGAGTTGATTTGTAGAATTTTTCATGACAATTTAGTTTTCCGTTTTTAATTGTTTTTGCTAGTAACAAAGCTGGAAAACCCACCATTTTTCTGTTAAGACAGGCTCGCCAATGTTTATACATTCTCGCCAAAAACATAAATCAGAAGCCTTATAGCTTATTTCACAAAGACGCTCATCGTATCAATTCGCTTTTCGCACGCCTCCTTGCTAAATAGAAACATTAATCACTCTCATCTCTCCGACTGATCTTTTAGTTAACTTTTTAACACGTCTCGAAGCACTTTATATTTTACTGAAAGGACATTTGGGTTAACTTACGATGTGCCTCAAACCAGACCTATCCTCCTTGCTCTAATCTTCATAATGGCCAGTCTCTTTGGATCGTCCCAGAGCACCTCCAATGTTCCGAAAATCAAGAGCATAGGTCTACCCCTAATGACAACATATGGGCCTTCGGATTATCATGCTAGTAACCAAAACTTTGATGTACTGATAGGTGATGACCGCAAGATATATTTTGCCAATCATCAAGGTATACTTGTATTTGACGGGATCAATTGGACGCACTTATCACTTCCAAATGAAGCTCCAGTCTACGCGCTAAAAAAAGCGGAGGATGGTACCATCTATGTAGGTGGTGTCAATGAATTTGGCTACCTAAGCCATGAGCCTAATGGAGAACTAAAATACATATCCTTGTACGAGAGGATTGAAAAAGGAACTTTGGACAGTTTCACTTCTTATGTATTCTGCAGTGGTGACCAAATCATATTTTCAGCTTTCAAGAAAACTGTCCTATACAACCAACTCACCAGGGAGCTTACAACAATAGACAGCCCAGAAAATACGGGCGCTTACTATATCATGCTCAATAGCCATGATACCGTCTATGCCTATGCGAGAGACAGTCTCTTTAGAATCAAGGATCAAAAATGGGTAGCTATCAAAAAATCAACCTTGATCAGTATTTATGAATTTGGAACTGGGCAGCTTGTGGATATAGATGAAGAACGAACACTAGCCATTACCAAAAATGGTTTTTTTGATTTCCATACGGAAGAAAAAATAGATACGGATGAAGATGTAGAGGCTTTTCTCAGTCAAGCTACGGTCTATAGTGCGCGTTTGCTCCAAAAAAAATACATCGCTATTTGTACTTGGAAAGGCCTTCTGATTACCGATTTGAATGGTAATGCAGTGATGCACCTCAATAAGGAAAAAGGGCTACCGGATAAGTTTCTTTTTGTCTCAGCTTTAGACGACTCTGGATTGCTTTGGGTGGCCACCAACAACGGGGTAGTGCAAATCGACCTATTTTCTCCATTCTCGATTTTTGATGATAGAAAGGGCGTAGAAGGAATGATTACAGGTGTCCAGCTACATAAGGGTTATATCTATCTGACTTCTATGTCTGGTGTATATCGCATAAAATGGAAAAATCTCCAGTCTCCATTTGTCACTCATGAATTCGAAAAAATGAGTGAATCGATTGGTCACGGTATGATCAAAACTGATTCTGATCTATTCCTTTTCACCGAATTACAAAATAACCTCGTCTTAAAAAATGATGCTTTTGAAGATATCGAAGGGAGTTGGGATGACATCTATTGGTCAGGGTTTAAGTATGATGATTCCAATGACTTATTGCTTGGTTCCATTACTGGCAAACTAATCCATGTTATCAAAGAAAAAGGCAAGTGGAAAATCAAAAAGAAAATGAATTTACCGATTCTGAATGCGCGCCAAATGGTAAAGGGGATGAAAAACAATGTATGGTTATCCAACATTAATGAAGGCCTTTCAAAAATAGTTTATGATAAAGAAGGATTTGAAATTCTAGATAAGAAGAAATATAACCAGAAAGACGGACTTCCTTCAAGTGCTAATATTTATGTGTTTAACATCAACTCTAAGCTATTTTTTTCAACAGAAAAAGGCGTCTATGATTATGACGAAAAGACAGATCGTTTCGAGCTCAATGAAGTGTTTTCAAAACTGATTGGAGAAGTTTCAATATCACTCATTGATAATGATGATAACGGAAATATCTATTATTTCTCAGAAGGATTCAATGTGCTTCGAAAAACACCTAACGGATATGATAAAACCACCTTTACCAACATTGACTTTCTAAAATATCTACCTACTTCTGTTACAGCCTTTGATTCTGAAAATGTGTTCATCGGTTCCTTAAATGCTTTTATACATATAGATCCAACCCAAGTACCTCTGAATGCTGATTTCGTTGTGAATTTCACAGAAGTGTCGTCTCAGAAATCTGACTCTGTCTTCTATGGAGGGTTTGGTACGACTCCTGACCACCTCCTATTCGAGGCAGAAGACAATGCTTTGCGATTTAGCTTTTCGTCCACATTCTATCAAAACGCTTCAGCCAATCTATACAGATGGAGGCTGAAGGGGACTGGGGAGAAATGGTCTGAGTGGTCTTCTGAAGCCACGAAAGACTACACCAACTTACCGCATGGCCAATACACCTTTGAAGTAATAGGGAAGAACGCTTTTGGCACGGAGAGCCCTTCTACCAACATTCGATTTACAATTGCCACTCCTTGGTATTTCACCATTTGGGCATATGCCCTCTATCTGTTGGCATTAGGAGTATTGTTTTGGTGGATGGTTAAACTCTATACCCGAAAGCTCATTCTCGATAGGGCCCGACTAGAAGAAATCGTAGAAGAACGCACCATCGAGGTAAACCAGCAAAGAGACAAACTGATCCAACTAGACGATCTCAAGAGTAGGTTCTTTCTGAACCTCTCGCATGAGCTTCGTACACCACTTACCCTTTCTATGGGTACAGTTTCTCAGACACTCAATGGAAAATATGGCCCCATCAACGAAGATCAAAAACGACATCTCAACACTTCCCTCCACAATAGTCAGCGTCTGATCAAGATGATCAACGAGATCTTAGATATCTCCAAGTTGGAAAGCGGCAAGATGGAGCTGCAACTAACACAGGTTAATATTGCGCAAGTTGCAAATAGAATCTCAGAACTTTTCAATTCAAAATTTCACGGCAAGCAAATCACTTTCAATAGGATCGTTCACTCTGATACTGAACTGCTGGT
Source organism: uncultured Marinoscillum sp. (assembly GCA_964351885.1). Taxonomy (GTDB): domain Bacteria; phylum Bacteroidota; class Bacteroidia; order Cytophagales; family Cyclobacteriaceae; genus Marinoscillum. Next base: position 15,278 of record CAYGPP010000069.1, on the reverse strand, counting down.
AGACATCAGCAAGGTTGAGACCATCATGGTCAATCTACTCTCCAATGCTTTTAAGTTCACCGAAGATGACGGAGAGATTAACATTACGCTAGCGGAAGATGCGGAGCAGTTGGTCGTGAGCATACAGGACAATGGAGTTGGGATTCCTGCCGTTGATCTCCCGTATGTGTTTGATCGTTTCTATCAAGTAGAAAATAGCATCAGCCATAGCGGCACAGGGATCGGACTTGCCCTATGCAAAGAGCTCATGGAACTCCACCACGGCGATATCAAAGTAACAAGTGGTGAGCGTCGAACCACCTTCGCATTGAGTTTCAAAAAAGGCACTGTCCATTTCACAAAAGATCAATTGGCTAACCTCTCTGAGCTAGCCTCGAAAGACTTAGGCACCTTGAATATTGAACTAGAAGAACGTACAAAAGAAATAAGCTCCAAAAAGGAAGCTCAGCCCTCTCCTGCTGCTGAAGGGCATGTGCTCATCGTGGAAGACAATGAAGAACTGAAGGACTTTTTGATCGAGCTGCTAGCTGATACTTACAAGGTGTCCCATGTCTCCAATGGACAGCTGGCTTTGGACTTCCTAGAGACTACCCAGCCAGACTTGATCCTCTCAGACTACATGATGCCCGTGATGGATGGGTATGAAATGACCAAGCGCATCAAACAAAACGAAGCACTTGCTTTCATTCCGTTGATCTTCCTTACGGCACGCGCCGAGGCTCAAGACAAGCTCAACGTGCTCAACTTGGGTATAGACGATTACATGGCTAAGCCATTTCAAGCAGAGGAGCTTTTGATAAGAGTTAAAAACCTGATTCACAACAAACAAGAAAGAGCTAGTTATATAAAAGATGTGTCTATCGCTGAAGAGGAAATCGTATGGTCAGAGTTTCAGTCTAAAATACAGTCTGAAGTAAATACTTACATTGAGGACAACCTAAAAAATGAAGAAGGGATCAATATTGAATTTCTAGCAAACGCAGTAAGTATGAGCGAACGCAGCCTTCACCGTAAAATAAAAAGTAATACTGGCCTCTCTCCTATGCAGTATGTACGAGAATACAGACTAAGGAAAGCCCGCTATCATCTGGAAAGTGGTACTTTCAGGACAGTCTCTGAAGTCTCTTATGCCGTAGGATTCAATTATCTAAGCCATTTCACCAAAAGTTTCAAAGAGCGCTTTGGCAAGCTCCCTGGCGAGTATTTGGAGTGAATTGAGTGATTGTGAAGGTATCCTTAATCCCAACAATCAGGTTGCAGAACCCGACCAATCATCAAACCTTTCCAATCCTCAGAAGCTAACAATTCTCTAAAACCTTCATGCTTATTAATTAATACCTATCCAAACTCTTTGATAATCCCCATATTTGTGGACAACCCATTTTCAAATGAGAGCAACCTTTTTGGTGTTATTCATATTTTTCGTTACTGCTTTATTTGGGCAGGAGTTTTCTGAGTTTGACTCATTGAGCGCAACGCTTGTAAAAGAGATGAGTCGAAAGGAGCGCTATGATCAGGATAAGATTGTGAGAATTGCCGCTTACCATAAACTCTCCTTAGATCCTAACATCACTGAATCACAACGATTCGAGCATTATCTGACTATTGCCAAAGAGTTTGAAAAATACAGTTTTGACTCCACCCTATTCTATCTAGAGAAAAGTCTAAAAGTTGCTTATGATTTGAAAGAGCAAGTGCTTATAAATAAAGCAAAGCTTTACTTATCCTCTAACCTTGGTAATGTGGGCAGAAGTAAAGAAGCAGAAGACGTACTCAGACAAATAAGGACTGAAAACCTCTCCCCTGATCTGTTTATCAAGTACTGTAATACGGCTCGTAGACTCTATGAGGACTTGAGTTATTATGCCATGACGCTTGACACGTATAAGAGTTACTCCAGCTTATATAGCTTTTACAAAGATACTCTTGTAAGCATCTTACCTGATGACTCGGACCTATATCTAGATCTTATTGAAAAGGATTTGTTGGATGCTCGTAACCTAGACGAATGTTTAGAGGTCAATACAAAGCGGTTGGCGAATTTTAAAATGGGCACACAGAAATATTCATTGATTACTTTCCAACGAGCTTTGATTTTTGAAATCTTAGGAGAAAATGAGCTACAAAAGAAATTTCTGATCCTCTCAGCTACCTCGGATATCAAAGCTTCAGTCAAAGACAATGCATCTTTGACAAAACTCGCATCTCTACTTTTTAAAGAGGGTGAAATTGAGACTTCATACAACTACATCCAGAGTGCTTATGAAGATGCTGTAAACTACAACTCGCGTCTCAGGTTTCTCGAAATCTCAAAAACACTTTCATTGATAACTGCTGCATATCAACAAATATCTGATGAGCAAAAAGACAGCCTCAGGTGGTATTTAATCATTATTAGTATTTTGACCGTGGTGCTGCTCATCACCATTTTCTTCATCACCAGACAAGTCAATAACCTCTCTTTAGCGCGTAACGAACTCAAAGAATCTAACACCCAGCTATCCGAACTCAATGAAAACTTAGTGAGTGCAAAAGGTAAACTTGAAGAAATGTACCTCAATCTCTCTGAGTCCAATCACATTAAAGAGCACTACATCGCCAACTTCTTGAGTATTCATTCGGAATACATTGATAAAATAGACAAGTATCAAAAAGTGGTAAAAAAGATGCTCGCCTCAAGGAAGTACGAAGAGCTGTATCAAAGAGCCAACTCTCAGGAAGTAGTACAAGCAGAGATTTCCGAATTCTACAAAACCTTTGATCAGGCATTCCTTCACATCTACCCTGATTTTATCTCTCAACTGAATAGTCTTCTTTTAGAAGATGAAAAAATCATTTTAAAAGATGATGAGTTACTCAATACAGAATTGAGAATCTTCGCTTTGATTAGATTAGGTATCAAAGACAGTAGTCAGATCTCTAGGCTTTTGAGGTATTCTGTAAATACGATTTACAACTATCGCGTACGGATAAAAAACAAGTCTGCGGTACCAAGAGAAGAGTTTGAAGAGTACGTTCAGAACATCAATGCCTTCCAAAAGGAACAATAAAGCACTACTCTTAAGCATTATCAGTCCACTTTTTTGAGCAGGCTAATAACTAGTATCTATCTGATTATCAATGAAATAAGATGGCGTCTTTGCCATTGCCATCCACTTTTTCACTACTCAGCTTCGAAACTGACTTTTCAATATGCGTAATTGCAAAGGATTGCTAATCAAGTCAAACGCATTGATTTAAATTTTTAAGATTAATAATTGAATAAATGACAATAACTCTAAAAACAATACTCCCAAGAACCTCGCGCCTTTTGGTTTTAGCCTTAATAGTAAGTTTCGCGCCTCGGGTGAAAGCACAAAGTACCATTTCAGGACAAGTGGTTGATCGGTCGGGTGCTGGCTTACCAGGAGTGACTGTGCAGATAAAGGGCACCAACTCCGGAACTAGCACAGATATAGATGGTAATTATAAGTTATCACGCACCATCAATGCTAATGATGTTCTCGTTTTCAGTTTTATTGGAATGTCAAAAAGGGAGGTTCAAATAGGTACACAATCATCCATCAATGTAACACTTGAAGATGACCTACTTTCTTTAGAAGAGATCGTTGTTGTGGGTTATGGTACCCAGGAGAAAAAAGATGTAACCGGATCCGTATCCCTCATTAAGGAAGCGGACCTGAAACTACGACCTAATACTCAGTTCGGATCATTGATTCAAGGAAAAGCTGCTGGGGTGCAGGTACTATCTAGCTCTGGAAAACCATCTCAAGGAATTAGTTTAAGAATTCGCGGAACCAACTCTATCGGTACGAATAGTGAGCCTCTGTATGTAATAGATGGTGTTCCTACTACAGATACCAGATCAATCAACCCTGCTGACATAGCATCACTCACGATATTAAAAGACGCATCATCAGCTGCAATTTATGGAGCTCAAGGAGCTAATGGAGTTGTACTAATTACAACCAAAACAGGAAGTACAAATAAAACCAGTGTCACCTTCGATACTTACACTGGCTACTCAGAAGTTTGGAATACGCTCCCAGTTCTGAATGCTCGCAACTATCGCGAGCTCATGACCGAAATGGGTCAAAACACAGATTGGAGTCTTTATTTAGACAATACCAACTGGCAAGATGAAATCTTCCAAAGAGGAGCCTCTCAAAATTATCAGTTATCAATTTCAGGGAAAACTGATAATACATCCTATTATGTTTCTGGAGGTTGGATGGAACAACAAGGTGCTGTACGATCTTCTCAGATCGATAGAAGTAATTTTAAAGTAAACCTTAACCATGATGCTAGAGACTGGTTGACCATTGGAACGAGGATAGCATATACAGTCTATAATGATGTAGATGTCACGGATAATCAAAATGTAAACCAAGGAGGAGTGTTACTAGGCGCATTGACTACACCTCCAATTATTGGTATTTATAATCCTAATGGTAGTTTCACGAGTAACCCCTTTCAAAATTGGGAAAATCCAATTGCCAGCACGGATGGTTCAGATAGAGGATATTCAAATCAACGTTTGATTGCAAACACCTTTGCTGAAATCACTTTCCTCAATAATTTCACTTTTAAATCAAATATTGGGATCGACTATAACAATAGTAAGTACGATTACTTCCTTGATCCTTACTTAACCAGCTTCGGAATTGCCTTAAATGGTAGGGCCAATACCAGCTCTGATAGGAATTCCTACTCCATTTTTGATAACACGCTCAGGTATGAGAAAGTATTCAACCGACACTCAGTCAAAGCATTGGTAGGAACTGTTACTCAGAAGTACCATTGGCAAAACACGAACCTCACTACTCAAAACTTTGCCGGAAACAGTATCAAAACGCCCAATGCAGGTTCGGATATCATAGCAGCTTCAAGTAGTCAATCTGAAAAAGCCAATCAATCATTTATAAGCAGATTAAACTATGAGTTTGACGGCAGGCTATTGGCTACCATCAATTTTAGAGCAGATGGATCTAGTGCCTTTGGCCCTGCGAATCGCTGGGGTTACTTCCCATCAGCTTCTGTTGGTTGGAGACTTTCTGAAGAGACTTTCTTAAAAGAAATCTCTGCAATCAGCGAGCTTAAAGTAAGAGTTGGGTGGGGAATTGTTGGAAATGATCAAATCGGAAACTACCCATATCTTGGTTTAGTTGGGGTTGGAGCCAATTATCCAATAGGCGGATCAGTACAGCCGGGCACCTACCCCGCCTCTATTAGCAACAATACGCTTAAGTGGGAAGAAACAGAACAAACGAATGTCGGAATTGATTTAGGGGTGTTGAATAACCGAATTGGGGTGACAATCGATGCTTATTACAAATTGACATACGATTTGCTGCTCAATGCGCCACTCCCAAGAACTACAGGTTTTGACAATGCCGTTCAGAATATTGGATCATTGGAAAACAAAGGGTTAGAAGTGTCTCTCAACACCGTGAACATTGATAATGATCTGGTGTGGTCAACTAATCTCAACATATCTTTCAACAGAAACAAGGTCATTGACTTAGTTGGACAAGAACTATTTGTAGGTGGCATTGCCGGACGAGGTGAAGCTGGACTTGTGCGCGAAGGACTACCTTTAGGTACATTGTATGGTTATATCTACGGTGGTGTTGATCCTGCATCAGGCGATGCCTTCTACATTGACGCTAACGGAGAAAGTACTTTCGATCCTACTGGTGATGATCGGGTAATTATTGGGGATGCCAATCCAGATTTCTTCTACGGGATCACTAATAACCTATCATACAAAGGTTTCAGTCTGACGGTATTCTTCCAGGGAGCACAGGGAAGAGACATTCTCAATGCTTCAAGAATTGACACAGAAGGCATGATCGACCCTAAAAACCAAAGTAATGTTGTCACTAGAAGATGGCAAAATCCTGGAGATATTACAGACATCCCAAGATCGTCATGGGGATCAACAGACAACTCCAGAATCTCTACGAGATTCATAGAGGACGCTTCTTATCTCCGTCTAAAAACACTGACGTTGGGTTATTCGTTCTCGAATGATCTACTAAAGAAAGTGAAGCTGTCAGGACTCAAACTCTATGTAACAGGAGAAAACCTACTAACATTCACCAATTACAGCGGATTTGATCCTGAGGTGAATGCATTCGGATCAAGTAACACAGTACAAGGAATTGATTACGGGACTTTCCCTCAAACAAGAAGTATCATCGCAGGTTTAAGTCTAAACTTCTAAATCCAAAAAAAAATGAAATCATTCAAAGCAACAATCATTATCATCATTATCAGCTTAGGGTTTTCAGGATGCGAAGACTTCCTAGACCTATCTCCTATCTCGGAAGAGACGAGCGATGTAGCATACAATACTTCCGGACAAATCGAAGCACCCCTTACCGGGACTTACGAATCATTTCAGGCAGAGTATTATGTCTGGGATAATGTACTTTTTCAAGACGCGCGTTCAGACAACCATTTCGCTGGTGGAGACAACCCAGAAATCTTTCAGATAGACTGGCTTACTGTTTCAGCCACTAATTCAAGGCTATTTACCAATTGGTCTAATATTTATAATGCCATTGCCAAGGCAAATGTGGTCATAGAGCGAGCGCCTTTGGTAACCGATCCACTACTCACTGAAGAACGAAGAAGTCAAATAATAGCGGAAGCATATTTCTTAAGAGCCTTTCACTACTACACCTTAGTGAATCTTTGGGGAGAAATTCCATTGGTGTTGGACTTTACCACCTCTACATTGCCTGAAGATATTAGAGTATCAAAATCGAGTATTGAAGATGTTTACGCTCAAATAATCAAAGATTTAGAGATCGCTATTGCGGATTTGCCTGACTCTTATGGCAATGATGCGAGTATTAATAAAGCACGAGCTACTTCTGGAGCAGCTAACGCCTTAGCCGCAAAAGCTTCTCTGCAGCAGCCAACACCAGATTACGCTGCAGCATTAGCTTATATCGAATCAATGGAAGCAAGTTCAGCCAGCTACAGGTTAATTGACTATTCGGAGCTGTTTGATGGCAATCACTATAACAATGCGGAATCAATTCTAGAGGTACAATACTTAGGTGGAAACGAGGGCAACTTTGGTCCACAACTTCTACTGCCGCCATCCATTTCGGGAGATACTTGGAGAAAGTTTGTGACTCCATCACAAGACTTATTAAAGGCCTTTAATGATGAAGGAGATGTGATCCGAAGGGATGCTACAGTGCTTTTCGAGACGGTGAACTGGGTAGATGAATACTGGGGTAATTCGGTTGGTAGCTCCATTCCATTCGGGTACAAATGGAAAAATGCAGATGGCTGGGCAAGTTCAAACAGAACGTACCTCCTACGATATGGTGATATGCTGCTACTGAAAGCAGAGGCATTAGCGGGACTTAATCGTTTATCAGAGGCGGCCACTGAGGTGAATAAAATCAGAAATAGAGTGAGCCTAGGCAATCTACCTGCTTCGACTAGCGCTAATGCAGAAAATATGAGAGATGCGATTCTCCATGAAAGACGTCTCGAATTGGCACAGGAAGCGCAAAGATGGGATGATCTCGTGAGACACGGCAAAGTAGTGGAAGTGATGAATGCCCTACAAGAAATTGATCTCCGATCAGGACAAGCAACCGACTATGCTATGGATGAGCGTAAAATCTATCTACCTATCCCCCAAGAAGAATTAGATAGGAATCCAAATCTTAATTAAACAAACAAACAACCACTTTTTAAAAACGAATCAATTATGAAAAAGCAACTTAAAAACGTAAGTCTGATCATTCTAGCGATGATTTTCACTTTCACTTTCTCTTCATGTGATGAAGATGCAATCAAAGAAGTAATCGAAGCACCTTTTGCAGCATTCGATGCAGAAATAAGTGAAGTAAACACCTTAGAAGTTACATTTAAGAGCACCTCTGTTGGTGGAGTATCTTATGCTTGGGACTTTGGTGATGGTACTGGCACATCTATTGAAGAAAATCCAACTTATGCTTATACCGCTAGTGGAACATACACAGTAAAACTAACCGTGACCAATCTTGGTGGGACAGATGACATGACTAAGGACGTTACTGTGTCAGGATTTGGAGAAAACCTTGTGGTGAATGGTGACATGGCTGCCGAAGGATCTTGGGTTTCCCGTCCACTTTGGACTGCTGATGACAATGCAACAGCTCATAGATTCGAAAACGGAACATTTATCTTCCAAAACGCCGACAACCCAGAAGGAGGAAAATTCCAATGGTCAAATCATACTTTGTTTCAGGAAATTGCACTTACGGCTGGGAGCTCTTATCAACTTAGCGCCGATCTAAGCAGTACCAGTGGAACATTGGCTACATGGTTTGAAGTATTTTTAGTTAAGGAAGAGCCTGTAGATGAGAGTAACATTGGTGGTGATGCCGTTCAATTTGGAATTAAGTCATTTGGTGAAGGTGAGAACTGTTCTGCAGCGGCTTTTGATGATGACATCATAGCGGTAGCTCAAGAATGTACAATCAATAGTTTCGATAGAATGATCGGTACAAATGGTCAATTCACTGTAACAGCAGATGATCTTTCGGCGAATGGAACTGTTTTCTTAGTATTCAAGGCAGGCTCTGGTTTTGCTCCTGATGGTGAAACAGCGCAATTCAAAGATGGGATCATCTTAGATAATGTTGTAATCAAAGAAGTACTTTAACGTTAATTTTCTTCATTGTTTCATAAAGAGGGAGGGCTTTATGCGCTCCCTTCATTTGCTTACCTTATGCTTTTCAATAAAATAACTGGCTTACTCTCTGTCTCTATTTTCATGCTCTTCTCATTTCAATGTGAGGACAAATCAACAGAGAAATATGAGCCCCCTGTGCAGGAGATTGATTCTACCATCGCATTACCGGAAGTAAGTCATTTTTTAACGAAAGCAAACGCCACTGCGCGTCTGGATGAGCAATCAGCTGCAATTAAAGCTTTTGATGATAAGCTCTCCACCGAGATTCAAATCGATATCGAGCAGTCTTTTCAAGAAATAGATGGCTTTGGTTTTGCCATTACAGGAGGAACAGCTTTGCATCTCTCAAGAATGAGCGAATCAGCTCAAACCAATCTTCTCAATGAATTATTCGGGGATGGTGCTGGTCAAATTGGCCTAAGCTTTATTAGAATCAGTATTGGAGCCTCTGATCTTGATATGACTCCATTTTCCTACAATGATCTTCCAGCAGGCGAAACAGATGAGAATTTGGAAAAATTTTCAATTGCTCCTGATGAGGAAATCCTGATTCCTATTCTCAAAAAGATCTTGGCCATCAATCCAGAAATCAAAATTATGGCCAGCCCTTGGTCTCCGCCTACTTGGATGAAGGACAATCAAAACTCGAAAGGTGGCTCTCTTCTTTCGACATACTATGGCAGCTATGCCCTTTACTTCGCCAAGTACATTGAAGCAATGAGTGCTCATGGTATCACCATCAGCCATATCACCATCCAAAACGAACCGCTTCACCCTGGCAACAACCCAAGCATGTATATGTCTGCTGAGGATCAGCGTGATTTCATCAGAGACCACTTGGGACCAATGTTCCAAGAAAAAAACATTGAAACGAAAATTGTGATCTACGATCACAACGTGGATAAACCCAATTATCCAATCTCCATTTTAAATGATCCTGAAGCCAAGTCATTCATTGATGGGTCAGCTTTCCACCTCTATGCAGGCAATATAAGTGCATTATCTACCGTACGAAATGCCCATCCAGAAAAGGCCGTATACTTCACCGAACAATGGTATGGAGCTCCTGGAAACTTCTCAGGAGATCTCCAATGGCACATCCGGGAAGTGGTGATTGGTTCTACGAGAAACTGGAGCAGAGCGGTTATTGAGTGGAACCTATCGTCCAATAATGATCTCGAACCTCATACAGATGGAGGCTGTACGCTTTGCTTAGGTGCGCTGACTATTGATGATGATCAAGTGGTGAGAAATGCAGGGTATTATGTGATTGGACATGTTTCAAAATTCGTAAGGGCAGGTTCCGTTCGAGTACTGTCATCCCAAAACGATGAATTACCGAACGTAGCATTTATTACTCCTGATCAGGAAGTGGTATTACTAGTACTAAATAATTCAGGTTCAGGCCAGTCCTTCAATATATCTGATGGCAACATCAAGTTTTCAACAACCATGGATGCGGGATCAGTCAGCACATTCACATGGAAAAAAGACCAATAAACATGAGAAACACACTCCTATTTGTTCCTTTAGCTATGCTTTCAATAGCATGCAGTACCCCACCAAAAAACCAGCAACCAGTAGAGCCAGCAGCAGTTGTTCTCACTGAAGCTAAGATCTTCACTACGGCAAAAGATACCGACTTAAGGCTTTCGCCAGATGGATCTGCCAAGTTCGAGCAAGGTGAACAACCTCTCGAAACACAACTATCCATTTTCGTCAATCCCGAAAAAGAGTTTCAGACCTTCTTAGGTATTGGTGGTGCCATCACAGATGCCTCTGCAGAGGTTTTCGCTGAGTTATCTCCTGACAAGCAAGAAGAGCTATTGGATGCTTACTATAGCGAATCTGGGATTGCCTACTCTTTGCTCCGCACAACCATTCATAGCTGCGATTTCAGTAAGGAATCTTACACCTATGTGGAAGAAGGAGATGACAAGCTGGAGACATTCTCTGTAGCCCATGATCTGGAATATCGAGTCCCGATGATGAAACGTGCCATCAGTAAAGCGGGAGGACTAACAACTTATGTAAGTCCATGGAGTCCACCAGCGTTTATGAAGTCTAATGGCTCGATGCTCAAAGGAGGCAAACTACTTCCTGACTACTACGGCGCTTGGGCGATGTATTATGCCAAGTTCATCAAAGCGTATGAGGAGTTAGACATTCCGATTTGGGGATTGACCATCCAAAATGAGCCAATGGCTACTCAGCGGTGGGAATCGTGCATATACTCCGCAAAAGAAGAAAGAGATTTCCTTAAGAATCACCTCGGCCCGACACTAAAAGCGGAAGGCTTGGAAGATAAGAAAGTAATCGTTTGGGATCACAACAGAGACTTGATTACCAATCGTGCCAATACCATATTTGGCGATCCAGAGGCTTCCAAATATGCTTGGGGAATTGGATTTCACTGGTATGAGACTTGGACTGGAAGTGCGCCACAGTTTGAGAACTTACAGAAAGTGAAAGAATCCTTTCCTGATAAGCAACTGATATTCACAGAAGGCTGTAATGAGGCTTTTGACACACTCAAGTATCAGTACTGGCCAAATGCGGAACGCTATGGCAAGTCTATGATCAATGACTTCAACCGCGGTACCGTCGCTTGGACAGATTGGAACATTCTCCTTGACGAAACTGGTGGGCCTAATCATGTGAAAAACCTTTGCTTCGCTCCCATCCATGCTGATCTAAGAACGAATGAGCTGATCTACACTCCCTCGTATTACTACATTGGGCACTTCTCCAAGTTTATCCGTCCGGGTGCCAAGCGAGTGAGCACTGTGACTAGCAGGAGCTTTCTAGAAGCCACAACCTTCCGAAATACGGATGGTTCCTTAGTATCGGTCATCATGAACGAAACGAATGAAGCGATTGATTATTTATTCTTCGTTGGAGATCAGAAGATAGATGGCTCGATACCCGCTCGTGCAATGCAGTCGATAGTGTATTGATCACTCATAAGACAGCCCAAACTCAACAAAAATCTATTCGTGACTAAGGCTGCCAAAGTTTTCAAAAATTTGAAAGTATCTCCTGTCCACTAAGCCTAAGGATTTTTATCATAAGCGTTAGTTGATAAATCCGCGCAGGTGTAGCAGAGATGCGTTTATGTTTAACCGATGTTATTACCTACGAAAACATCATAATCAAGAGAAACAGATGAGCGTCCCCTGATTGAATCGATACCTTCAACGCAAAAACGGCCTCACATCTGTGAGACCGTCTCATGGTCTATGATCTAACATCCTAGTTAATTAAAATTGAACTTCCGGTTCTGTGATATGGCTAGTCTCCGACGTACTTACCTTTTCGTATTGGAGATTTTTCGTAAGCTTTCTCAGCCTTGCTCCTGGACGAAACCTGATTCTAGCACCTTTGATATTAACTGAGCGAAAATCCTCAACTGTATCTGTGCCATTGCTACTCAATGTAAGAAACAAGGTGCCTAGGTTACTAAGCCTAACCTGTCTACCGTAAGTGAGCTGCATCTCTATTACCTCTATCAAGGTGCCTAGAGTGCCCACTACAGAGCCATAATTGAGGTTGGATACTTTGCTGATGATCTCGGCCAGTTCTTCAAAACTGACATCATCTCCATTGCTAATTCTAGCATAGAACTTGTTTGGGAGCGTAACATCCCTTGGATTGACACGCTCAGTGACTTTATAATTTACTGACATGATTGTTGTATTTAAAAGATGAAAAAAACGATTAATAATCCTGACTGAGCGCTCTGTGGGATTTAATTCTATATAAACAACTTTTATGCCAAAAAATGAATTAAATGCATATAATTAGAAATTATTCTAAATTTATTTCACACCTGCATCCTAATTAAAAGAAATTCCATTAGGTATATACAATGATAGGATAATGGGACATCTATTGGCTCACTGAAAGGTAAGTTTCCCTGAGCCTAGAGGTAAACTTACCAAAGCGCCGAGGTAAGCTTACTAAGGAGCCGAGGTAAGCTTACTAAGGAGCCGAGGTAAGCTTACCAAGCTATTGCGGTAAACTTACCGGAGGGTTAAGGTAAACTTATCTCAGTGCCAAATTAAAGGTGGGTTTTTAAGTGGGTGATTGATCGGCTCCCCTCTTGGCACTAATTAGGCTTTGGCGAATATGGATTCTTCTTTTATTATTCTTGATGTAGAACTGTCTAGACATTAAATAAATCTAGTATGTCCCTAATATTAAATAGCCTAATCAACGTTTCTGTGTACCCTACCCATTATTAGGACTGGCTAAGAGCAGTAGCATCCCGAAGGGTGCTATGCACTATACACCTTGTTGTGGTGTCGTGCTTTATTTTCTTTTCGTTTTTATTCTCATTTTCAATGTCCACAAGTACGGTGGGGCATTTTCTAAAATTTTTCTTGTCTTGGGCAGGGACTTGAAAGCTCTTTTGCAGGTTTTGGTTGTGCGTTGGCGTTGTGCGACCTGCTAATGTGCTTACAAGTGTGCGGTAGCTAAATGAAATATCTAAAATCATAGGCTTTGTTTCTAAGTTCTTCTAATTGTTTACCCATTACCGAAAGTCTTTTTGAAAAGTCAATTGTTACTGGCATAGTCTTGTAAAGTTCCGCTCCATTCCAATTCATTTTAGTCAGTTTCAAAATGTCGTTAGCTACAGTTTCAATTGGATCGGTTCCCCTAAATCGCTTAATCAGCAAAGGTGTCGGTATTCCTCTTTTGCCTTGATAATATGGCTTCAGTAATTCATTACTTTGGACTAAACCGTGTGTCCATAGCAAGAAACTAAATTCGTCTAACTGTATGATTGTTCCTCTTTCAATTGGGAAACCGTCAAATTCGTGTTTACCTGTCGTATGATTCTTTTTCAATTTAATGGCTCTCCAATTACTAAACTGTTGAATCTGCAAAAGTTCAATATTGTCAATTCCTTCAAGAGCATTACAAATACCTTCAATTTCGTCACGGGTGTAATGAGTTGTCTTGTGAAGCACCAACTTTTTAAGGCCTATTACAGGATCAATCTTATGATAAGTGTTTCGGATGTTTGTAACCAATCGAAAAGCATCATCTTTACTCATAAATGGATTTTTTCCTATCATAAATGGCTTCTCGATAGGCTGAAGCAGAAAACGCAACCCGTTTCCATTTCCGTCAAAAATCTGACTACTTCCCAAGACCACTTTATTTCTTGCATTCTGGCGAACAGCGTAACCTAAACCAACAAAAGCAGTTTCTGTATTGTCAGTTTTTACTTTCCAAGGTGTGCCGTTTGCCTTAACATAAATCCCTAAGGAAAGCCACCATTTTACCTTTGCTTGGTCGCCATAATTGATTGACTTGTCTTCAATGAATTGAAGTCGTAATCCTTTCTTTATAGCATAAAGTTTAAGTGAATCGTGAAGGTCAAAATAAGTTTGTTCGTTTTTTAGTTCTCTGAAATTTTTCCATGCATTTGGAATGTAGATGATAACACAGTCAATCTCAGAATTCTTTAGGGCAAGGTTGTCAACTTTAGTTTTAATCAATTCGTAAAATTGAATCGCTGAATAGTTCCTGATCTCCTGACTGCTTATTGCTAATACAAATTCACTTTGAACAGAGGTTGGAATTACCAAACGCTTTTTAAACACTGCATCAAATCCTGGATATTCTTTCAAATATTCTTTTTCGGTTGTTGGGCTAGAAGGATTTAGCAATGATTCTAAATGTGCTTTTACTTTTTCAAAACCTGTATCAGGAGCAATAATTCCCAATTGAATTTTTGAAGCAACGCCATTGGTTCCAAAGCTTTCTTCTAATGGACCTAAAAGTTTCAATCCGTTTATTGGATGAATAGACTGCTTGGTTTCGTCCTGATGATGAAAATAAATTAGCGGTTCACTTGCTTTTGAATAATTGTCGAAGCAAAAGAAATTACCCATTTTTTGAGCCGCTGTTGCGTAGTAAGCTGAAAGTTTAATTTCAAAATCACCTAATCGGAAGGTCAAATCGGGTTTTCTGCGCTGTAATTCTTTAAACCAAAAGTTTACTTTAACCCCGTACTTTTTATTCCAACGGTTTGAAATAATGATATTAGTAATATTCTGAACTGTTAACCTGTCGGGTTCTTCGCTTGTGGTTGTTTGTATGTGAATTGTTGGACAAATCAGTAGAAATAGGTCTTTGTTTACAAATTCAGCTTTAAACTCAAATGCTTCAAAAACCTGATAACCTTTTGGTATATGAAGATTCAGCCATTTCGGAATGCTTGCGATTTCTTCTTGGCTTAATGGATGTTCGACAGAAAATATTTTTCTTATTTGTCTTCCTCTGCTGAAAATGGCTAATCCATAATCATTCACTAAAGATTTTTCAATTAACTGATATAACATTCCGATGTAAAAGGAATCGGGCTGGTAAAAAAGATATTCGGGTATATCAATCGGCTTTAATTCATCGGTAAAGTAATCTTTCAATACTTCTTTAATTTCATTCTCATTTCCGAAAAGTGAAAGTGTTTCCCCTTTACAGAATGCAGCAACTATATTTGAATCTTGCAATACTTCTCTTAGTCTATTCCATTTGCCTACTCCATAAATTTTGGTTTTGT
>CAYGPP010000068.1:0-19204 GCA_964351885.1 uncultured Marinoscillum sp. | reverse complement strand
GGTTTCACGCTTTCAATAGTCGGGATATTAGACTTGATGAGGAAAGTAGGAACGATCTCTACGATTCCACCAATTCCCACTGCGATCAAACTCCAAATCAATAAATTGAAAGGTTTCCATTCGAAAAATCTTCTGTGCCAATGCTCAGACTTGTCTGGAACAAATCCTTTCGTCAATGGAGCTGCTTCAGCCTTCGTTTCTTTTATAAAAGAACCAGACTTAGCTGTTTTGATCAAGTTATGAACCATGATTATTGCACCGGCAAGGTATAAAGCTCCACCAAAGGCTCTTAACATATACATTGGCAAAATCTGGGTAACAGTCTCTAAGAAATTGCTATAAACCAATGTGCCTTCTGGAGTGAATTGTTTCCACATTAAGCTTTGCACAAAACCTGCCCAATACATTGGTAACGCATAGAATATAATACCAAGTGTTCCAATCCAAAAATGAATATTAGCAAGTTTGGTAGAGTATAACTTAGTACCGTAGAGCTTTGGTATTAAGTAGTAGAGCATTGCGAAAGTGAAGAAACCATTCCAACCCAAGGCTCCCACGTGAACATGTGCCACAATCCAATCTGTAAAGTGAGCAATGGCATTGAAGTTCTTTAATGAAAGCATTGGACCCTCGAAAGTTGACATACCATAACATGTAATTGCCACTACGAAGAATTTCAATACTGCGTCTTCTCTTACTCTGTCCCAAGCTCCACGCAAAGTGAACAATCCGTTGAGCATACCTCCCCAAGATGGAGCGATGAGCATGACTGAGAATACCACACCTAATGACTGTGCCCAGTCAGGTAAAGAATTGTAAAGCAAATGGTGAGGTCCTGCCCAGATATAGATAAAAATCAGAGCCCAGAAATGGACGATAGAAAGTCGATATGAATAAACGGGACGATTGGCTGCCTTAGGTACGAAATAGTACATCAGACCCAAATAAGGTGTTGTCAAGAAGAAGGCAACCGCATTGTGACCGTACCACCATTGTACCAAAGCATCCTGTACTCCGGCATACCAAGAGTAACTCTTGAATGCACTAATTGGCAACTCAAAAGAGTTGACAATATGAAGCATTGCCACGGTAACAAACGTTGCGATAAAGAACCAAATAGCCACGTAGAGGTGACGTTCCCTTCTTTTCAGGATAGTTCCGAACATATTGATACCGAATACCACCCAGATCAAGGCTATGGCAATATCAATAGGCCACTCTAACTCGGCATATTCTTTACCCGTGGTTAACCCAAGTGGTAAAGTAATGGCTGCTGCCAAAATAATTATTTGCCAACCCCAGAAGTGAATCTTACTGAGTAAGTCACTGAACATTCGGGCTTTACAAAGTCGCTGTAGGGAATAATAAACACCTGCAAAAATTCCATTACCCACAAATGCAAAAATCACTGCATTGGTATGAAGTGGTCTGATTCGTCCGAATGTCGTGTATTGCAAATTCAAATTCAGCTCTGGCCAGAAGAACTGACATGCGGCCCAGAGGCCCACTGTCATCCCTACTAGTCCGAAAACTGTAGTTGCAATAAGAAATAATCGAACGGTGCTGTTGTCGTAGTAGAAAGTGTCTAGTCCACTACTCCCCTTTTTTTCTTCTAGGGTTGCTTCCATTGATAGGTTGTTTTGGTTCGTCATCAAATAGTATTCTTACAGAAGGCGTATAGTCATCTTCGAACTGACCACTCTTAGTCGCCCAGATAAAGGCGATTAAAAATCCAGTAGCCACAAACAGGCTAAATCCAATTAGTATAATGATTACACTCATTCCGCTAGCAAGATTACATTTATGGTTCTAAACTATCCATGAATCTTTGCAATTACAAACCTGATTTATATCAGTACTTGAACATTAGGATTTTAAGAATTTTTCATAAAGAAGATGAAACACGAACCTGCCGTCATTGCGCGCGCAGCAAAGCAATCTTCTAAAATACATTAACCGATTATCTAAAGATCAGTTCGAATTGCTTGATGGTGAACCATATAATCAAGGTCTGTGTGTCACAGACCTTGGGAAATAT
Source organism: uncultured Marinoscillum sp. (assembly GCA_964351885.1). Taxonomy (GTDB): domain Bacteria; phylum Bacteroidota; class Bacteroidia; order Cytophagales; family Cyclobacteriaceae; genus Marinoscillum. The sequence continues at coordinate 17,166 of CAYGPP010000068.1, read as the reverse complement.
CAAAAGAACAAGATATTAGTCAGTTCATGGCAACAACCTTCTGCTGCCAAAAGCCATCGAGAATCAATTGAGTCTTAGTGGCTTCTTTTTCTTTACCAAGCATGTTAAGTGCTTTGATCTTGCCCTGAAGAGCTTTTGATCGATTGGTTCTACCTTCAAGACTCTGATTAAATTGAACCAAAGCCTCCTCTGCTCTATTCATGCTCAACAGCCAATCTCCATACTGCTCAAAGGACGGATAAGCAATGAATGGAGGCCCCGAATCGTAATCACTTTCTGCTTCCAACTGAGTCGCACTAATCATAAAGCCTTCTGTAGCCTCTTCGTCATTGGCCAACATCGCGCTGAGTGCTTTCATTTGATTGATGACCACTTTTGTCTTATTTACACCTGTTTTTGTCGGAGCATATCGAGTTGGGCCGGCACTGCAAAGCGCAACACCATTCTCACCAACAAGTAGTTTGGCTTTTTCTAACTCAAACTCTAATGCTTTCACCTCATCAGCAATCTTTGATGCATCTTTTGTATCGAAAGCTAACATCGCATTGAAGAAGTGTTTCTGTGATTTGGACTGCAGTCCTAGCTTTTTATAATCAATATCAATTGGCTGAAGGGAAGCTGGCCAAATTCCACTTTCAACTCTGTGCTGATTTTGCATATTGATCGTATAACTATCTGAGCCTGTGGAATCTTCATTATAGCTAATCATTTCACGGAGTAACTGCTCCGCTTTTTCAAATTCTCCCTGCTGCAAATAGCCATAGTGTAACCACGCCATGGCGTGATAGCCTCGTTTTTTACCACTTAGTCCCTTTCTTTCCATTCTGTTGATACTGGCTTGATATGAATCGACATTCGATGCAACTACCTCATTCCACATGCCCAACGCAACGTAAATATGAGACGGCATATGAAGTGCATGAGAAGCATCTGGAGCAACCTTCGCATACTTATTTGCGGCATCCACTGCCAACTTAGCAAAGGCAGGATCATCATTGGAGTGAATCATATAATGAAGTGCACCAGGATGTGTTGGGTTTTCTTTGAGGATACCGGCAGCTACTTCCGCAGACTTAGTCAAATTCGCTTGATTGTCGTAATCCTCCCACATGAGTGACAATGAGTAAAACGCGGCGACTTCCATATCCTTGGGATACTGCTCATAAAGTCCAGCAAAATGATCACGATACTTTTCGTTTCTTTCAGTTAATTCTCCTTCTCCAAAGAGTAGCTCTATTCCTTCCCAAAATGCGCGTTCTATTCCTACTTCTGCTTTAGCCAGTCGAGCTTCCTTGGAGGCTCCTAACTTGGCCATTACTTCTCGTCCTTTCTCAAGATTCTGTAACCCCCAAAGCGCTTTGTAATTGCACATAGCTTCACCCCAATAGGCCATCACCTCTGTGCTATCTGCAGCTTGTGCCTCGATAAATGCATCCATAGCATCAGCATATTCGAAGCTGTGAAGCAAAAGAAGCCCTTTACTGAATCCTTCAGAAGCTACCGCAGAAACAGGAAATTGGTGACTGATATCTCCCAATTCGTAATTAATGGAAGTCTTCTCTTTAGTTCGTGAACAGCCAAAAAGGACGATTAAGGTGAGGAAAAAAGGGGTTGATAGGTTTCGCATGATTGGGTTTAGTTAGGAAGAAAAGTTAGTGAAAAATTGTATGACGTTAGTAAAGAACTTCATTCTCCTACGAAGCGATATGAAGAAGGAAAAATCTAAAAATCTCTATTTCAAGCGCCAGGTTTAAATGAACCTTAGCTTTATCCATAGACAGGATAACGCTCCTTCGTGCCTAATACTAAACTAATTTTCCTTCAACCCTAAATCTATAGAAAAGGTGTCTAGTAGAATTGCATCATCAAAATCAACGGATTCTTCACTATCAATCATGTCTTCACCGTTTGAAAATTCAAAAGGTAATACGAAACTTTGAACCCTCTCACTTGGGAACCAAAATCCCGAAGTTTCGAGTAATCCAGCCAACAACCCTTTATCAACATCCCTGTCAATACTGTTACTAAATGTCACATTTTGGATTGTTCCTTGCTTAGAAACATCAAAATGAACAAGCATCTTTCCTGGCTTTTTGTCTTTAAATTTGAAAGTATTTATATAAAGATGAAACGTCAAAATATTTTCTAAGTGTGGCCTTCCCCAATACAAAGTAGTGTTAACCAAAGTATCTGGATAAATCATAAATTTCCTAGTATGATCAAATTTATGAATTAGCTCACCATCTCGAGAATAGTAATTCCATGCGCCTATTTTAACATCATTTTCATAGACACCTTTAGAAGAAACCTGAAGGAGCTCCCTATTAACTTTTATAATTCCATTCGGGCTCAATTCAAAACTCTTTAAATTATTCCTTGAAAACGCTGAAACTAGGTTAGCCGAAGAATCCGTATAATAAGTAAACCATAGCCCTTGCATTGAACCATTCTGATACATTCCTTCGGAATATAAGTCACCAAGATTATTAATAAAGTACCAGTTTCCTGTTTTTTGACCGCTATCATAAAGCCCCACTTCTTTGATTATTGGAGGACCCATGAACGGTGATTCTAAGAATTTTATATAAAATCCTTGCATAATGCTCTTGTTGCTTTTAAGCACTTGATATTCCTCAATCACTGATCCTTTTCTTTTTCGCTTCAGTTTTAATTCTTGAGCGTAAGGATTGATGCTTAAACAAACAATAAGTACAAGCGATAAAAGTATTCTCATTATAAAAAAAGTAAAAAGTGTTAAAAATTCAAGTTATTCCAGTTTGAGGTAGTAAATCAAATAAACCCTTTCTATGAAATACTAACTATAATGAAAAATGAGTTCACTAATTATTTCATTAAGTGAATGAAATTTTGACACTTAAATGAAAACAATATACCGACCTTCATCACTTTGGGTTTTGCAATCACATCTCCGCCAAAACTCGCATCTTCTTAATCAACCTAGCTGACTCCTCAAAGTCCAAAGTCTGCTGCCCATCAGAGAAAGCCTTCTCAGGTTTGTCGTGGATCTCGAAGATCACTCCATCCGCTCCTGCTATTGTAGATGCCAATGCAACTGGCTCTACATAATCTCGAATGCCTACACCGTGTGATGGGTCAGATATGATTGGTAAATGTGTTTTTTCTTTTAAGATAGGTATCGCATTGATATCGAATGTATTACGAGATGCACGCTCGTACGTCCTGATACCTCGTTCGCAAAGAAGAAGCCTTTCATTGCCTCCTGCAAATACATACTCGGCACTGTAAAGTAGCTCATCAATGGTACCAGAAATACCACGTTTGATCATTACTGCTTTGTCAACTTTACCTAATTCATCAAGTAGGTTGAAATTCTGCGTATTACGAGCGCCTACTTGATATATATCTACATAGTCGTACATCTCTTCGATCTGAGAAACCTGCATCACCTCGGTTACGATCTTAATGCCCGCTTCTTTTGCGGCCTTGTACCACAGCTTCAATCCGTCTATACCCAAACCTCTGAAAGAGTACGGCGAACTACGTGGCTTATATACCCCCCCACGCATGATTCTGATTCCATTTTCCTTCAAGTGGTTGATGGTCTTTTCGATGTTCTCCTCTCCTTCTATACTACATGGCCCAGCCATCATCGCGAAGTTTCCGTCACCTATCAAGACACCATCACCAAGATCAATTACCGTTCGATTTACTTTCCACTTTCGTGAAACCAGTTTGTAGTCGTCTGATACAATGTGGATGTCTTTAATTCCACCAAGATGACCAATACGTCTTACATCGAATCGTTCCTTACCAATCCCTATGATGTATTCTCCCATTTGAGTCTTCACATCGTTGGTTTTGTATTTGAGCGACGTGACTTCAGTCTTTAGTGCCTCTCTTTGCTCATTGGTAATGTTTGGTTCTAGTTGGATAATCATGATATTGGTGACTTTAAATTTTGAACGAAGGTTTTAATAGCTATTTGAGACTTGTCTTTTGAAAGTTGTTTGATGAAAGCACTCCCGACAATGGCTCCATCGGCATATTCACACGCCTTGGAGAACGAGTCATTGTCTGAGATTCCAAAACCAATCATCTTACGATTTTTCAACTTCATGGCTTGAATACGCTTGAAATAATCAATTTGCGTATCGCTTATTCCAGTTTTTGCTCCCGTGGTACTGGCAGACGAAACCATGTAAATAAAGCCTTTAGACAATGCGTCAATCTTCCGAATGCGTTCATCTGAAGTTTGAGGAGTGATCAGAAAAACATTGTAAAGACCATATCTTTCGAGAATCTCGGCATACATCTCTTCATACTCATACATTGGTAAGTCAGGCAGAATCAAGCCATCCACTCCTACTTCCTGACATTTCTGGCAGAACTTCTCAAAGCCATATTGTAGCACAGGATTGATGTATCCCATGAGTAAAACGGGAACTTCAACCTCCTTTCGAAGGTCGGCTAGTTGATCTAATAGCTTGGCGATGGTCATTCCATTGCCCAACGCCTGATGTGAACTAATCTGAATCGTTTCACCATCGGCGATAGGATCTGAAAAAGGTAAACCAATCTCAATAATATCGGCACCTGTGTCATTAAGCGCTTTGGCGATGGTCAGAGTATCTTCCAGTGCTGGGTGACCTGCAGTAAAATATACGTTAAGCAAGTGATCCTTCTTTTTGTCAAATGCTTGATCTATTCTGTTCATGATCTCAATCTTTAAAAAATGGATTTGTGAATATCAGTACTTTCCCCATTGAATATAAGTCTCCAAATCCTTGTCTCCTCTTCCCGAAAGGTTCACCACTACGATATCGCTCGGATTGAACTTCACTTTGTGCAAAGCTCCTAATGCATGAGCAGTTTCTACAGCAGGAATAATCCCTTCCAAACGACTGAGCTGAATACCTGCAGTCATGGCTTCTTCATCTGTCACTCCATAAAACTGTGCACGGCCTGATTCGAAAAGATGCGCATGAAACGGTCCAATGCCAGGATAATCTAAACCGGCAGAAATACTATATGGCTCAACCACCTGCCCATCTGCTGTTTGCATCAGCAGCGTTCTGCTTCCGTGAAGGACTCCTTCAGTGCCTAATGCGGTAGTAGCAGCGGATTTACCTGTATCATTCCCCATCCCTGACGCTTCTGCCGCGATCAGTTTTACTTCTGGCTTATCCAAGTAATGATAATAAGCTCCAGCAGCATTGCTTCCTCCCCCTACACAAGCAAAAACGTAATCGGGGTTTTCCCGTCCTTCATGCTCATTCAATTGCCACTTAATTTCTTCGCTGATTACACTTTGGAAACGCGCTACCAAGTCCGGATAGGGATGCGGTCCAACTACTGATCCAATAATATAATGTGTTTCGTCTGGGTTATTGATCCAATGGCGCATGGCCTCATTGGTCGCATCCTTCAGTGTCTTACTTCCACTCATTGCAGGACGAACCTCAGCACCGAGAATCTTCATACGCTCTACATTAGGCTTCTGCCTTGCCATATCCACTGCACCCATGTATACGATGCAACCAATTCCCATAAGCGCACAAACTGTAGCTGTCGCAACACCATGTTGTCCAGCTCCTGTCTCGGCAATGATATTTTTCTTGTTGAGGGCTTTCGCCAAAAGGATTTGTCCGATGGTATTATTGACTTTGTGCGCGCCAGTGTGACACAAGTCTTCTCTCTTCAAATAAATTTTTGCGCCAAGCAACTCGGACATCCGCTTAGCATGGTAAAGTGGCGTAGGACGACCTACATAATCTTTCAGGAGGTTATCAAATTCCTTTTTGAATTCAGGACGACTCATTATTTCCAAGTAATTGAGTCTTAACTCCTCCACATTTGGGTAGAGCATTTCGGGCACATAAGCACCCCCGAACTTCCCAAAATATCCGCGCTCATCAACCAAATATTTTGATTTCACCTCACTCATATCAATTCCTTTAATATTCTAATTCCTTCAATATCCTTCAATCCGGGAGCCAATTCAAACTTGCTATTCACATCTATTGCGTGAAGCTTTGGTAGATTCAATGCTTTAATCGTTTCAATATCCTCAACCTCAATTCCTCCGCTGAGGAAAAATGGCATTTCTAAATCATAATCTCCCAAAACTGACCAGTCGAACTTTCTTCCGCTACCGCCGTGATAGGGCGTCTTGGTATCAAAAAGAAAGAACTCAACATATGGTTCGTATGGCTTCATTTCCGCCAATGGCAATTCGTCCTGAACCCCAAAGACTTTAATTAATGAGTAACCTAGTTGTTTGAGTTCCATGACTAATTCCACTGATTCACTTCCGTGCAATTGCAAGTAATCAAAGTGGTACTGAGCGTTTAGTCGCTCAATATCATCCATTGAAGCATCTACAAATACACCAATTAATGAAGTTTCTTTCAAATCTGGCAAAGTCACATCTGCCACAAATCGCTTGCTCTTCTCATAGAAGATCATGCCCATATAATCAGGAGCGAGCTGAATCAACTCTCTGATGTTATCAGGTTCGCGCATGCCACAGACCTTCAGTTTCACTTGTTTTTGAGTTCTTTAACTTTCTTAATGAAATCTGCACAAGCTTTCTGAGGGCTACCTTTGCGCATGAAAGATTCTCCGATGAGAAAACCTTCATAACCATATTCTCCAAGGTCTATAAGTGACTGAGGATCACTCAAGCCACTCTCCGATACTTTCACAAAATCACTAGGAATCTTGTCTGCCAGTTGTTTTGATACTTCGATGGTCGTTTCGAAGGTTGCGAGGTTTCGATTATTCACTCCTAATAGATCAATAGGCTCACAAATGCTTGCTTCCAATTCAGCTTCATTGTGTACTTCTAGCAAAACTTCCATTCCAAATGATTGAGCAAAAGTGCCAAACTGCTTAATCTCTTTTGGTGTCAAACATGCGGCAATCAGTAAAATCACATCTGCCCCGATTGACTTGGCTTCCAAGATCTGATATTCATCAATGATAAAATCCTTTCTAAGAATAGGACAGAAATTGAAGCTCCTAGCCGTGATCAAGTCTTCATTCTTACCACCAAAGTATTTGATATCTGTAAGGATAGAAAGCCCAGAAGCTCCTGCTTGCATATATCCAATGGTAGTCTTCTCCACTTTTGAAGAAGCGTTGATGATCCCTTTAGATGGAGACTGACGCTTGAACTCTGCAATGATTCCTACCTTATCCTCACGCTGAATGTAAGACTTCAAACTCACGGGCTTACCACCAAAAAAAGTACTCTCCTCAAGCAACTTCACTGGGTATAGACTCTTTCTTCTCTCTACCTCTATTCGCTTATCTGCTACTATTTGATTTAGTATACTCATGATTTATTAACGGCTAAAAAATTCTTAAATGATTTTAGGGCACTGCCTGAGACTAATGACTCCCGTGCTTGCTCTATTCCTTCTTTGATTGATATCTTTTTTCCAACTGAAATGGCCATTCCCGAATTGGCCAGCACTGCCTCTACTTGTGCCTTGGTTCCTTGATTGTTCAATATGCTCTGGAATATAACTGCGGCTTCTTCTATCGTCTCTCCACCATGGAGCTGCTCTTCAGTCACACGACTCAAGCCTAAATCTTCCGGCTGATAAACTGCTTCCTGTTCATTGGTGATGGCTTTGAACCCTCCCGTTAAAGAGATTTCATCATATCCATCCAATGCATGCAAGATTACAAAATTCTTATCCGTATTCTGATATAGATAGCCATATAGCCGTGCCAATTCTAAACTAAACACCCCCACCAATTGATTCTTCGGAAATGCCGGATTAACCATCGGACCTAGCATGTTGAAGAAGGTCTTGATACCTAGCTCCTTTCTTACTGGTCCAACGTTCTTCATGGCCGGATGAAAAAGTGGCGCATGGAGGAAGCAAATTCCTGATTCGTCCAAACTCTTACGGATCACACCAAGATCATTGGTAAAAGAAGCACCCATGCTTTCCAAGACATTGGAAGAGCCGCTCACGGATGAAACACCGTAATTGCCATGCTTGACTACATTCTGTCCAGACCCGGCTACCACGAAAGAAGAGAGTGTGGAGATGTTGAAAGTATTCTTACCGTCTCCACCAGTTCCACATAGATCAATTGCATTGTACTCATCTACTGGCACTTTCACGCAGAGTTCGAGCATTGCATCCCGGAAACCTTCTAGCTCCTCCACAGTAATGCTACGCATCAAGTAGACGGTCATAAATGCCGCCATCTGACTGTTATTATATTGACCCGTTGCTAGGTTAGATAAGATCTGAAACGCTTCTTCGCGACTTAGCGATTGATACTTAAAAAGCTTGTTGAGTACGTTTTTCATTTTACTATTAACTCAATTTCAATTATTTAATACTTCTATTCGTGTAACTAATTCCTTATAAAGGACTTAACCCAATCACTCGATCATTTAACTAACGCCGAACTAATAACCAGTTTTCAATCATTTTAATACCATGCTCAGTCATAATTGACTCGGGGTGAAACTGCACTCCTCTAACGTTGTGTTCTTTATGTTTGATCGACATAATGTTACCAGATTCCGCAAAAGCGGTGACTTCCAACTCCGCTGGAATACTCCCAGGTTTGATGGCCCAGCTATGGTATCTACAAACACTGAAAGACTTTGGAATGTCTTGGTATAGCGAATCCTCAACCTTTGACAACTCAATCTTCGTAGCTACTCCGTGAAAAACGTTAGGCAAGTTGAATAACTCTGCACCGTAAGCTTCACCTATCGCTTGATGTCCGAGGCAAACACCTAAGATATTCTTACTCGCTCCATACCTCTTAATGACCTCCGGCATAATCCCAGCATCATCTGGCAATCCTGGGCCAGGGGAAAGCAAGATGTTGTCGAAACCATCCACATAGTCTACGCTGATCTTATCGTTGCGATGAACTTCCATCGAATCACTCAGGCCTAGCTCGCGCAGAATGTGCACCAGATTATAGGTGAATGAATCGTAATTATCAATGACTAATACCTTCTTCATCAGTTATTAATGTTTTCAGCCATTTCCAAAGCAGACTCTAAGGCAGCCAGCTTATTATATACTTCTTGAACTTCACTTTGTGGATCAGACTTAGAGACAATCCCAGCTCCAGCTTGATAGAATAGATTATTCGCTTTGCTAAGGAAAGTACGGATCATAATGGCATGATTGAAATTACCAGAGAAGTCCATGTAACCAATTGCTCCACCATAGAAACCACGCGCTTGTTTTTCATTTTCATCAATAAGCTGCATGGCTTTGTATTTCGGTGCTCCTGATAAAGTACCTGCGGGGAAAGTGCTAGCTACTATATCCAAAGGATCAACACCTTTTCTAAGTTTCCCAGTCACTTTTGAGACCAAATGAATCACGTGAGAGTAGTATTGAACTTCTTTGTAAGTCTCTACTTTCACTTCATCCGAGCTCTTACTCAAGTCATTGCGAGCTAAATCTACTAACATGATATGCTCCGAATTTTCTTTTGGATCATCTAACAATTCCTGCGCTAGCTTAGCATCTGCAGCATCATCTCCCGTTCGCTTGAATGTACCTGCAATTGGATAGATAACGGCCTCAGTTTCATTCACAACGATCTGAGCTTCTGGAGAAGAACCAAATATTTTGTATGACCCATAGTCAAAATAGAATAAGTAAGGCGATGGATTGATTGATCTCAAGGCTCGATATACCTGAAACTCATCACCTTTGAACTCTGTACTGAATTGACGAGAAAAAACGACTTGAAACACGTCTCCCAGATCACAATGTTTAATCCCTTTATGAACTCTTTCTAGAAATTCTGAATCTTCAAAACTCGATGAAGTGTCACCTGATTTTCTAAAGGAAAATGAAGGAATATTTTTCTGATCAATGAGAGTCAAAATCTCCTCGAATCCAGTTTCGTTAGGCTCGTCAATATATGCCTCAATCAGGTAGCATTCATTCTTGAAATGATCAAATGCTATGATATATCTAAAGACATTGTATTGAACATTCGGAATACTTGCCTTTTCTTGTTCTGGGTTCTTGAATTTGATGTCCTCAAAGTGCTGAACTGTCTCATAAGACATATACCCAAAAAGTCCAGTTCGTATAAACTTCTCTTCGGACTCAGGAATCTCAAACTGATCTAAAAAGCTTCTCAATTCCTTCACCAATTGACCTGGCTCCTCTCCCAATACATCATGAACCACCTCACCATCCGGCAGAGACTTTGAGATATCATTGTTGATCAGTTTAAAGCTGGCTATAGGATCACAACAAACATAACTGAAGCTATTATCCGAACCATGATAGTCTGAACTCTCAAGCAAGAAGGAATTGGCAAAACGGTCCCGAATTTTCAGATAAAGTCCTACTGGAGTTATCATGTCGGCTAGAAATTTCTTCTGCCGGATTTTCAAATTAAATTTCTTATCCATTTTCAGTTTTGATCAAAAAAAAACCCGCTGCGAAGAGCGGGTTTGATATTATATATTTTACAACATACCAATGCTTTTCACAAATCGATCTGAATCGCGTGCCACCAATAGTATGTTTTTGTTTTGTTCATGTGGCTAAGCTAGCACAGTCACGGAATTATGTCAATGCTCTTTGAAAAAAAAGAAAGAATATTTTTAAAGTCTAAACATTAATAGACTTTAAACGTCTTAATTTTTATCAATGCATCCAGCAGCATTGTATTGATATTTTATTTTAACTTCACATTATGTTATCACATGAAATACAGCTGAGCATACTGGTTCATCTCTCGATGGCCGATAATTTCTTAGCTGAAGAAGAGAGTAAATTAATCCATTCGATTGGTGAAAGACAGGGACTGACAGAGCAGGAAATCGAACTTATCATTGATAGCCCAAAACCAATTCCAAATCTAAAAGATCTACCACCTGACGAGAAATTTGGCTATTTGTATGATGTTATCCAGTTGATGAAAATCGATCGGAAAGTCCATCAAAGTGAAATTCAGTTTTGTGAGAAATTAGCACTAGCACTAGGTTATAAGCCAGGTGTAGTTGCTGATTTGTCGGCTTACATTTATTCCGACCCGAGTATTGCTACCAAAAGATCATTCTTAAGATCAATGGCGGATGAGCACTTGATTCCTATGAAAAAGAAGTAATTCCTAATATTTTTTAGGACATAAAAAAAGGGTTGATTCGAATGAATCAACCCTTTTTATGTTATTTTTGAATACTTATTTAGACTTGATAGCCTTAGCTAAATCATCAAGGATTTTCTTAGCTACTTTTCTTGGATTGTCTTTCTTGAATTTCTCCAAGGCAACTACAGCTTCTTCAGCCTTTCCATACAATCCCTCAGGATTTTGGTCGTGAGCAAAGCTCCCTAAACACCATTCGATTTCTGAAACCAATGCCTCTTCAATACCCAATGAAGTCAATTTGTCTTTTGCTGCCGTTAGTGCACTTTCAATTTTTGATACTGCCATGATCGTTATAATTATGCGATTAAGAATGTTAAGCAAAATTAGATGTTATTTGATCTAATAATCAAACATTTAACCATTTAATTAAAATATCCGTAACAAAATGTTGATTCCATTAAAACTAAGTCAATTTTGAAATCTTATCATGCATTACAAAAAACCACAATGGGGGTACTGCAGCGAGCAACATCATACCCGGATAGCCAGTGGGCATCTGCGGGCTATCATCCAAGTGTCTTAAAACCTGATATTTTCTGCTAGCTATATAGTGATGATCCGAATGCCTGGATAATTCAAAAAGCATGATTCTCCCTACTATGTGATCCGAATTCCAAGAATGCCAAGGCATCACACGCTCATATATATCACCTTTCAAGTCACGAGACAAACCGTAATGCTCGATGTAGTTTACCGTCTCCAGGAGTAAGAAACCCACCACAGCTGCTGCAATAAAATAGGTCATGATCTGCCAACCGAAAAACCAATAAATCGAAGCTAGCAATGACCCTTGAATCAAATGAAAATGAATCATTTCGTTACTCAGGTGATATGAGGAGAAATTCTTTTTTGCTAGTCGCTCAGCTTCTAACCTCCATGCTGACAAATAAGCGAATACGACCGAGCGAAACCAGAATCCATAAAGCGATTCTCCAAATCTCGCTGATGAAGGATCTTCTCTGGTCGACACGTTCCTATGATGTCCCCTATTGTGCTCAATGAAAAAATGCATGTATAATGATGTCATCAATAATATCTTGGACATCCACTGCTCAGATTTCTTCCTTCTATGACCTAGCTCATGTGCTACATTAATGCCCATCACACCACAAAGCATCCCCATTCCTGTGATTCGACCAATAATGGAAAATGTATCGAGGTTTGCACCCTGAAACGAATTAAGAAAGACCCACAATAGTATCAACTGAACGGGAACTACTGAATAGACTAGCAAGTCATAAATTTTGTGATTTAGCCTGCTTGACTCTTCCTCTTTCGTAATATTATCAGCATTGGGCTTGAAGAACAATTCGAGTAATGGAATAATTACAAAAGCCTCAATAAGTGGCAGATAAGTAGTCCATCCTTGCGAATTGAAAGAAATATAGGCTAGAACGGGTAATGAAAAAACACTGAGGTATTTAAGGGAACTAAGCATATAGCTGGGGTATAACTGTCAACTAGTGTGGAATATATCAGAAATCTATTATGTCAAACTAATCAATGAACAATGACTTCTATCATATTTTGAGTCGGTAAATCACCAATCATTTGGTCCACTCAATTTAGAACTTCATTTTGCCAAAAGGAATAAGATATGCAGCTGAAAATCCAAAAACATACTGATTGGTCAAATCTGGCAACCTATCGGCTAAATTATCTGACTTTATCAAGCTACTTAGTGAATAGGTAAAGAAGCCATCCAGGTGTATCATACCAAAAGGAAACTGGTGCTGCACACCAACGGAGATTCTACCCCCATATCCGAAAGTATTGTCTCTGCCGTCCTCAAAAGTGTAAAATTCTACACCACTACCAAGGTTATCCAAATTTGGAGTAGGTGATTTGTTAGAGCTTATTAACTGCTCGGCATAGATCCCAAGCGTGAAAAAGAACTTTGTATTGCCCTTTCCTGCATAAATCAACGCCTCTATTGGTAAATTAACATATGATAACTGTGTCCTAAATGAAGGTTCATCAGTCAAGAAGGTTTGCTTCCACCCTTTGCGTTCAAACCCTAACCCCGTTTGCAGGCCAGCATTTAGGAATGAAGAGCGTGACTGATTGGTAAATAGCTTTAAAATCAACCCTCCATGATAGCCAGGGATGAAATTCGCATTCAAAAAAGTATTATACATCGTATGCTCAATGTAAACCGTACTTATCTGACCTCCTCCCTTCACGCCTACAAAGCCCTTGATCTGAGATTGAGCTACAAGTGTACCAAGCATTAAGCCACAGAGGACTATGAATCTATTCATCCAGTTGTCAAAATTGAAAAGTAAAACGAGAAGCAAAAATATAAATAAAAAGGGCACAATTGGATAAGACTGAAATTAGGTTTGTGCAAGTACTCTTTCGGCTAGTATCTTATCAAATATCTCTCCAACGAATGCTCGATTGAATGAATACAAATTGAATGCTTAAACCGAGACCATGATAACACTGAGGCCTGCCACAATTGATGATCTAGCGCTCGTCCAGCATTGGGACAAACAACAACACGTAATTGACTGTGATCCCGATGATGACTGGGAATGGGACAAGGAACTAAACAGAAACCCTACTTGGAGAGAGCAGCTAGTGGCAGAATTGGACAGAGAACCTGTTGGGTTCCTGCAAATCATTGATCCATTTCTGGAAGAAAGTCACTACTGGGGGAATGTAGGTCTACATAAACGGGCAATCGATATTTGGATTGGAGAAGAAAAACATCTCAATAAAGGTTATGGTACACAAATGATGCGCTTGGCCATAGAAAGGTGCTTTAGCTACCAACCCGTAACAGGGATTATTATTGATCCCTTGAAATCTAACACTAAGGCTCACCGTTTCTATGAAAGACTTAGATTTCAGTTTGTAGAAGAAAGAGATTTTGAAGGAACTGCCTGCTACGTATATGAATTAACTCGATTGGATTATTCAAAAAACAGCTAAGTAATCGAGCGCTGAGATCTAGTGGTTTGCTATCCTTGAAAACCCACACAACTGTTCACTATACATTTAACGCAAATTTTGATAGCTTAAGGGACTTTTTAATCACTCTGAAGTCATGATCTGATGACTTTGATGAAAGTAATAATGACTAACAAAAATGAATAAAACAGGCTACTCCTTAATCATCCTATTCCTCTTTTCTTCGGTTACGCTCCTATCACAGGATAAATCATTTTTTGAGAAGAATATATTGAAGGTTTATATAAATGGTGTTTACGATGCAAATCCCAATTTTCTCGTAAATAATACGACTACTACAGCAGTCAGAAAAACTGAGAATAATGCCTATGCATACGATTTTGGAGGGTTATCTATTGCAGTAGAAAAAAATATTGGAAAGCATTTTAGACGCGAAATGGAATGGCTACCAGTCAGACTAAAGTTTACCGATAGTGAAACGAAACAGACTAGAATTGATGAAAATATTCCAACTATTACGAATGGTTCGACGACTTTTCTAATCGAATCTGCAATTAGATATCAAATCAACTATTATCCCCTAGCTCATCGTAACGGTAAATTGAATCCATATATCGGTCTATCATCACGGCTAAATGGCATTCGGTATGTTATAGAACCTAAAGTGAGTTCGTTCAAAACTGCTAATAGTATAGTCGGGCTCTCTTTTCAACTAATACCAGGACTCGAATGGAAACTCAATGAGAAAATGTATCTAGTCTTTGACCTACCTCTGACCTGGTATGATTTGAACTATCACTGGCAAAGAGTAGATAATCCAGCTGTTCCACTTGAACAACAGCGAATTAAATATTCTCAATATGAATTTCTCCCTAAAGGGGTTGATTTCAGGATCGGTTTGAAGCTTGATTTGTCGAAGAACTAGTTATAATGGTTGAAAAACTACTTGGAGTTTTTAAACCTTTGAGATTTTCTCTAAAAGAGTGCTTCTTATTACTCTCCGTTCAAATCAAGTATTTCCACCCACTTAAGTATCATTAATGAGCGTACAATAAAAACTCTTCAGCTACCATTTGTCGGCTTACCGATCTAATTCATGTCACTATGCTGACGTTTGATCAAAAACTGCTAACACTGGCACTTGGATCATTCCAAATAAACACTAACAATGCTTACTCCGTGCTTATCAATGACTTCTTTAACATCAATATTGGGTCCAATTGAAAACAGTAAGCTCTCGGCTCTCAGTAAGTCAAAACCCTCAGAAGTAGAGTTCTCAAAATAATAAGGAAGAAAGGAAGGATAAGGTCTTGGCATTATGACGCTTTTGACAGGTTTAATTTCAGACAACCTAAATCTATACTCTTCTAAATTCGGCTCTAACTCCAGGATATACCCATATGATGAACCGTCATTCATAACTAAGGCTACTTGAAGCGTACAAGGTTTGTCATTTAAAGATCTTGCTTTCACCACAAGCTCCTTTTTTGCTTCCAAAAGCCCTTGATTTCCAACCAAATCCTTTTGAAGGAAATGCTTAAATGAATAATCATAGCGTGGCTTTGCATCTAAATTCTCATTATCTACGACAAATAAGTGCTCAACATTAACCTGCAATTCAGCCTCGGCTGGCCTTCCTGTAGGTACCAAATTGATCGTTTTTAGCCATTTCTTCACAAGCCAATTAGCATCATCAAAAGCATTGAATAAGTACAGTTGCTTGTCAATGTTAATCACATTGGCTTGATATCTCTCACGTCCGTAATAATCCCAATCAAATGCATGTCCTTCTCTACCTGTTGGAAAGCTGATATGTCTTCCTGATTCCGTTTCCACAACAAAATCATAGTACAAAAAACCCTCTTTATTAAAGTGATCCAAGGTGAGCGTATGTTCAAACGTATACTTTTCGACAGCAGTCATCGAGTATTCCTTCCACATTCCTGGTGTTTGTACCAGCATCTTGATTTCCTTCGGATCATTTGGACCAACATACTCAACGGAGAATTTCTGTTCTTTTCCAACTGCAACATTTTCAATGGGTTCATGAACTAACCATTCCGCATTGACATTGTCTTTAGGTGCGAAAAAGTCACCTAATTCCCCTGCTTGGAAATCATCAGAAGCTTGAAAGGTGTTTTTTAAACTATTCTTATGAACAAGATAAGTTCCTGGTCGAATGCTAAATTCCCCATTTTCAGTCTTGGGCATATAAGTGTTACCCTCATTGAGCGGAAGTATCGTTATGGATCCGCCAAGATCACCTAACCGAATTCGCATCATTTGTTCTGACCACTTAATTACAGCCACTTGCTTCTCAGGACTATTCTTTCCAAAAGGATTTCGTACCCAAATCGCATCTGGCTGCACCTCCAACCTCCATATTCCGTCATCTAGCTTGTCAAGAAAGTAAGCTCCACGACCTGCATACTCAACAAGTGGAGAATTCCCATAACCCACGATCTGATTGAGTATCTCCTCATTCTTAGGAGTCTGTTTAGTATTATTTGAATGCAGATACTTTTCTCCCCCATTATGGAGCGACAAGTCTCTCTGATAGTCAACCTGAAAATCTCCAAAAGTCGTATTTTCAGGATAAATACCAAACGATTTGTATCGGTTGATTTCATGAAACACTTCTCCTGCGATCATCAAGCTGATTGCCTTTTTGGGTGTGTAGTTCAGATTTAGATAATGTGTGTTGTAATCAGTATTGACATGTCCGATAAACGTAGCATCATAAGCAAACTGAGTGGCTAGTTGAATACCAGCTGTTCGGAAACTCCGAGCCATTGCAGGATACATATATGACTTGCCAACATCTGCTGCGTCAAACTCATAAACAATTTTGGCAGCTCCATGCTTTTGCATGGTCTTCGCAAAGGGTATTTCATAGCTGTCTACGTGAGGAAGTAGGTTGCCCGAAAGCTCTTTGTTGTAAACCAATCCAGTAGGGTACCACTGAAAAGTTCCTCCTTCGGCACCTCCTTTTAGATACGACTCTGCGAAATCACTCCCTTGACACATATTATAAAAAATATTTGTCTTTGTGACTTTAGACTTCATCCCACCCACCATATTCTTAAAAAACAAAAACAA
>CAYGPP010000067.1:0-19227 GCA_964351885.1 uncultured Marinoscillum sp. | reverse complement strand
TTATGCGACTGGTCTTGCATCACCAGCAGCGGCCAAAATTCTGAGCGAAAAAGGAATTGCTACAGATTCCGTAAAGGGTACAGGGAAAGATGGAAGAATTACCAAAGAAGATGCTTTGGGCGCTCAGAAATCTGCTCCAAAGCCTGAATCAAAACCAGAACCGAAGCAACCTACCAAACCTACATTTGAGGCTCCAGTGATTAGTTCGGGAGTTAGTAGAGATCAAAGTAGAGAAAAAATGACCTCTTTGCGAAAGACTGTTGCAAGAAGGCTTGTTTCTGTGAAGAATGAGACGGCTATGCTCACCACTTTCAATGAAGTGAACATGGGGCCTATTATGGAGCTAAGAAAGTTATACAAGGACAAGTTCAAGGAGAAATACGAAGTAGGTTTGGGATTCATGTCATTCTTCACGAAAGCATGTACGATGGCATTGCAAGAATGGCCTGCAGTAAACGCTCAGATTGATGGAGAGGAAATCCTCTACAGTAACTATTGTGATGTTTCTATCGCAGTATCGGCGCCTAAGGGATTGGTTGTGCCAGTAATCAGAAATGCTGAGAAACTAAGCTTCGATCAAGTCGAGAAAGAAGTTGTAAGGCTTGCTGTAAAAGCAAGAGAAGGGAAATTAAGTATTGATGAAATGCAAGGAGGAACCTTCACTATCACAAATGGTGGAATATTTGGCTCGATGCTATCGACCCCAATTATCAATTCTCCTCAATCTGCTATACTAGGAATGCACAACATTGTAGAAAGACCTGTTGTTGAGAATGGAGAAGTAGTAGTTCGACCGATTATGTATGTCGCATTATCATATGATCATAGAATCATAGACGGTCGTGAGTCAGTAAGCTTCTTAGTGAGAGTGAAACAACTTTTGGAAGACCCTACGAGACTGCTTCTAGGAGTATAAAATGAGTCTGAATACTAAATACCCTTTACTTAAAACAACCTAAATAATGGATTATCAAGTAACAGTTATTGGATCAGGTCCCGGTGGTTATGTTGCAGCAATACGCGCATCACAACTGGGATTTAAAACGGCAATTATCGAGAAATATCCAACTCTTGGAGGGACTTGCTTAAATGTTGGCTGTATTCCATCAAAAGCATTGCTTGATTCTTCAGAGCATTTTCATAATGCTGAGTCTACATTCAAAGAGCACGGTATTGATATAGCAGCTCCTAAGGTAAACATCAAGCAAATGATCAACCGCAAAGCGGATGTGGTGAAGCAAAATGTGGAGGGTATATCTTATTTGATGAAAAAGAATAAGATAGACGTGCTTCAGGGGGTAGGTTCTTTCAAGGATAAGAACACTATCATTGTTACGTCGGGTAAGGACAAAAAAGAGATTACTTCGGAGAAGATCATTATTGCTACAGGTTCCAAGCCAGCGTCTCTTCCATTTATCAATATTGATAAGAAAAGAGTGATCATGAGTACGGAAGCTTTGGAGCTTAAAGAAGTTCCTAAGCATATGATCATTATTGGTGGAGGTGTAATTGGGATGGAGCTTGGGTCTGTATATGCTCGTCTGGGAGCAAAAATTTCTGTTGTGGAATATTTGGATAACCTGATTCCTTCCATGGATTCTACTATGGGGAAGGAACTTCAAAAGTCTTTGAAGAAACTGGGATTTGATATCTATACAAGTCATAAAGTAACGGCTGTTTCCTCAAAAGGAAAAGAAGTAAGTGTAACAGCAGAGACACCAAAAGGGGAGAGTCTAGAGCTGAAAGGAGATTATTGTCTGGTCTCTATTGGCAGAAAACCATATACTGAAGGACTCGGCTTAGAAAATGTTGGAATCAAGGTTTCGGACAAAGGACAAATAGAAGTTGATGGTCATCTGAAAACGAGTCTCGACAATGTCTGGGCCATTGGAGATGTGGTGAAAGGAGCGATGTTGGCTCATAAGGCGGAAGAGGAAGGTGTATTTGTGGCGGAGCAATTTGCAGGTCAAAAGCCACACATCAATTACAACCTTATCCCAGGAGTAGTCTACACTTGGCCGGAAGTGGCCAGTGTTGGGTCAACGGAAGAGCAGCTGAAGGAGCAAGGAAGAGCTTATAAAAAAGGACAATTTCCTTTCAAAGCATTGGGTCGAGCAAGAGCTTCTATGGATTTAGATGGATTGGTCAAAGTACTGGCTGATAAAGAAACAGATGAAATTTTGGGGATGCACATAATTGGTGCACGAGCCGCAGATATGATCGCAACAGGCGTGACCGCAATGGAGTTCAGAGCTTCGGCGGAAGACGTGGCACGCATGTCGCACGCACATCCTACCTATATGGAAGCAGTGAAAGAAGCATGCTTGGCTGCTTCAGAGAATCGACCGATTCATATCTAGCTAAAATTGAATTTGGAATATCGGATTGCTTAATTTTTATTGTTATCATGTTCTATCCTTGGAATAAGATATTTTGTGACTTATTGAACCATTTGACCTATCGATCGATAAGAAAGCTGGAGGAGGCCATGTATGTAAGTAGAGATGATTATGGTAACTTATCTTCTTCCATACTTTGTCATGGACTTTTGAAGAGTTTGGGTTGATTTTTAAATAAATCCCTAGTTTGAAACCCAATAGCTATCGCTATTTACTCACAATTAATTTGAGGTTAATCGAAAGTGTTCATCTTCGATATTGGAATGATTAGAACGTCTTTAAGGATACTATAATTATCTTTTTTGGCACTCACTTTCCCAATTTTGATCATTGAGCAAAACCCATGAAAAAAATATACTTAATAGCATCTGGCCTAATACTAATTTGCAATCTAGCTTGTCGAGCTTTTGGAGGGAGCTATATTCCAAATGAGCCAAAAGGGAAAACAAACCTACTTTTTATAATCACTGATCAGCAGCAGTACAAAGCACTAGGTCTAGCTGGGAATTCGATTTTAAAAACGCCAAACCTAGATCGTTTAGGTAATTCCGGTGCATATTTTAAAAATGCTTACTCAGCTATGGCTGTTTGTGGCCCAACACGTGCTTCTATCCTAACAGGGCACACTGTAGAGCATACTGGAGTTAATACCAATGATAAAACATATGATTTTGGCGAGGAGTTAGTTATGACTCAACCAACTTTTGATGAAATACTGGCCAAGGAAGGATATACTTGTGAATACTATGGTAAATGGCATAGCATGACCTCTAAGGCATCTATCTATACTAACCCAAAACAAGAAGCCAGTAACGGGAAATCAGTTTTTGGAGCAGGTGGCCAAAATCATATATACATGGATTATTTAAATAAGAACTATCCTAGCAAGGACCTAAGGAAAGGTGAGCATATGGACAGGTTCACCAAGAGACCCTACACTCCAAATCCAATGGATGTTTTTTACGGAAGAGCATATGAAGATGTGAAAGATGAGTCACTGAGTCAGCCAAATTTTCATGGTAAAATCCGTCTACCAAAAGAGCATACAATGACAGCTTATCAGGCCAAAGAGACGATTGATGCGATAAGAAGGCTGAAGGATACATCATTTAGCATCACTTGTTCATTCCATTTTCCGCATGCACCTATGTTAGCCTCAGAGCCATACTATGGCATGTATCCTGTTGAGGATATGGTACCGCCGGTTAGTATTTCTGATGATATGGAAAATTCACCATACAAAAAAGCCAATGGAAGGGAGCACCTACCAGAATATTCCGATCCGGAAAAGATTAAATACATGATATCTACTTATTATGGACTCATATCAGAGGTGGATTTTTGGGTTGGACAAATATTGGATGAATTGGATAAAAATGACCTAGCTGAGAATACACTTGTCATATTCACCAGTGATCATGGTGAGATGTTAGGTGCTCATGGATTACGTGAAAAGAATGTTTTTTACGAAGAGTCAGCACATATTCCTTTAATTATACGACTTTCGGGAGACATCAAGAAAAATACCGTTGTTGATGGCTATGTTTCGCATATTGATTTATTCCCTACAATACTTGATTATTTGCAGATTAAAGGCTTTCCTGCTGATGGTAAAAGTCTCAGAGGGCTGATCGAAGGGAAGAAAGAGGCTTACGGTCAATATGTTGTTACTGAGTGGGATTACAGAGGAGATATTTCACCGAATTTTATGATCGTCCAAGACAATTGGAAGTTGATGATTCCTTACACCAAAGAATCTGGAGTAATTAACGTTCTATATAACCTAGAGGATGACCCACATGAAATGACCAACCTTATTGGTAAGAGTCCTAATGCAAAAAAGTATGAAGCCAAGGCTGAGGAACTTCGCGTGTCACTTCTCCAATGGCTAAAAGAAAAAGATTCAAGATTTTATGAAGGTGTAAAGGGTCGCGTGCTGGTTCCATAAAACTAAAGGTACTGTGCAACCTCACTCTTATGTGTTACAATGAGAGCGGTTTCAATTAGGAATAATTGCTTACGATCTTTTAAGTAATTCAAAGAGTAAAATACTGCTCAAAGAGACTTCAATTTAGTTTCTCCTAACTATATCTAAGAACCCCACTATGTCGAATCACTTCAGGTGATAGATTTGACAAAAGATTTGATTTTAGCAGAATAGATCAGAACATATTCAAGCTCATTAATACACTATTCACTCAAATTTAATTGGGTTAATATAGATTGGTTGATATAACCAAAAATGTACCCCAATGAAGCATGTCTCATTAGCCTTGATGCTACTTTGTTTGTTCAGCCGCACCTATTCCCAACAAGACAACACCCAGTACATAGATCCTCGGATAGGTAACGTATCGCAATTTTTAGTGCCTACTTACCCTACTTTTCATCTTCCAAATCAGATGTTGAGAATGTTCCCTATTAAGAAAGACTACATCTCCGATCAAGTGGAGGCTTTTCCCCTGCAAGTCACCTTCCATCGGCGGCCTGGTATCTTTCGAATGAAAACAACCTTGGGAGAGCTTAAAGAGACTTCTTGGGATCAAATGATGAATATTGATCATGATTTAGAAATAGCCGATCCATGGTTGTACTCAACCTATTTAATAGATGACAACACACGTGTAAGTTTTACGCCAGGTAAGAAGGTGGGGGTTTACAAGATAGAATTCAATACTAAAGAACAGCAAAACATACTCATTCAAGGTAGTTCCGAAATGAGTGGGAGCATTAGTAAGTTGTCCACTGTCGAACTGAATGAGGTATTAAAATATACCACAAGAGGTACTGCCCCGGAAACCCGAGTGATGTCTGTGTATGTCTATGGAGAACTTCAGAATGAAAATGGAAAGCCTATGGTGCCCGCCACTTCTTTCATCTCTAAAGGCAAGTTCTCTGTTTCGTTTAACGATGTAAGTACCGTTTATCTGAAATACGCCATATCATATGTCAGTCAAGAGCAAGCAAGAGTTAATTACCAAAAAGAGTTAGCTGAATATGGGTTTGATGACTTGGTAGTCAGTGGTAAAAAGAGCTGGGACAATGTAGCTAACCAGATTCAAGTAGAAGGAGGGACTGCTTCTCAGAAGAGGTCTTTCTACACTTCGCTCTATCGTACTTATGAGCGAATGGTTGATATCAATGAATATGGCCAATACTATAGCGGATACGATAACAAGGTTCATAAAAGTGACCGTCCTTTTTATGTTGATGATTGGGTGTGGGATACCTATCTCGCTACGCATCCCCTCCGAACGATTTTGAATCCTGAGCTACAGAATGATATACTCAACTCATATACGCTCATGTATGAGCAGAGTGGATGGATGCCTACTTTTCCTCAGCTTCAGGGTAACCATATGTGTATGAACGCTTTTCATTCATCAGGGATATTTATTGATGGATATCGTAAAGGACTGAAGGATTACGATGTTGAGATGGCGTATGAAGGCATCAAGAAAAACTTACTAGAAGGTACATTTATCCCATGGCGACAAGGTTACAAGCGGAGACCAATTGACGATTTTTATCACAAAAACGGATACTTCCCTTCTCTTGCCAAAGGCGAAACGGAAACTGAGCCGAATATGGATGGCTTTGAAAAGAGACAGCCAGTGCCAGTTACTTTGGGTATCAGCTATGATTTTTGGGCGCTAGCTGAGCTAGCCAATGAGCTGGGAAAGGATAAGGATTTTGAAAAGTACTCGACCAGATCATTTGATTACAAGAATCTTTGGCACCCCGACCATCAATTGTTTATACCGAAGGATAGTGATGGGAATTGGTTAGATATAGATCCTAAAGCTGATGGAGGACTTGGGTATAGAGAATATTATGACGAGAATAATGGATGGACATACGCTTGGAGCGTACAGCAAGATATTCAAGGGCTTACTGATCTCTTGGGTGGGAAAGAAGCTGCCGAGGAGAGGTTGGATCAATTATTTCGTGAACCTCTTGGCATGCGAAAGTCCAATTTCTATGTAAATGGTTCCAACTCCACGGGCATGGTAGGTCAGTTTTCCATGGGTAATGAGCCTTCATTTCATATCCCCTACTTATACAATTATTTCGGGGCACCTTGGAAGACTCAAAAGAGAACAAGATTTCTGCTCGACGTTTGGTTCAAGGACAACATCTTCGGAATCCCCGGTGATGAAGATGGTGGAGGGATGACGGCCTTTGTGGTGTTTTCATCCATGGGGATATATCCAGTCACACCTGGTTTGCCATTTTATACCATCACTAGCCCTATGTTTGAAAAAGCAACCATCAAATTGAGTAATGGAAACGAGTTTACGGTAATTGCTAAAGGAGCGAGTAAAACCAAAAAGTATATTCAACGGGCCTTTATCAATGGAGTGGAAATAGGTACGCCATTTATCACTCATGAGCAAATTATGAATGGTGCTACATTGGAATTTGAGTTGGCTGAGCTGCCTAATAAAGATTGGGGTAAAAACGGCACAGTGCCTAATTGGAAATAAATATTTGAGTGAGAGAATTTTGAATGATTTCTATCCATGGTGAGGCTAATTCACTATTCTTTCTTTTACGAAAGTGTTAAGCTTTCATTTTTTTAAGCTGATTTTAAGCACTCATTAATTGCCTTTGCTTAAACTAGGCCTTTATTCATATAACCCACTTAGTATGGTTACCTTATTTTTCTCTAAGAATATAAGATCAAAACTTCCGATACTTATTTGTTTATTTCTATTCTTGGTCTCTTGCAGCAACTCTGTCACGAGTAATGAAGAGGAGACCAAGACTGATAAGAATGTCTTGTTTATCATAGTTGACGACTTGAAACCTACACTGGGTACTTATGGTGATCAACTGGCCATCACACCGAATATTGATCTGCTAGCTAAGGATGGCGTTCAGTTCAATAATGCTTATTGCAACTTTGCTGTTTGTGGTCCAAGTAGAAGTTCCTTCTTAACTGGCCTTCGACCTGAGAGTTTAGGTATTTTGGATAACATTACCAATCTGCAACCTGTCATAGGCGATCGTAAGACGTTACCTCATCTTTTCAAAGCGAATGGATATGAGACGATTGGTATAGGTAAGACATTTCATGATCAAAACCCACTTCAAGAAGACGAAGAGGCCTGGGACGCATATTATAAGTTTGAGACGAACGAGCTGGGCAACCAAGGTGAAAAAAGGAACGTGACCAACGGCACCTTTCCTTGGTGCTACTGGCAGATGACAGAGGGTACAGACTTAGACCAGCAGGATGGACAAGTCACCCAAAAGGCTGTTGATCTGATCAAAATGAAGAGAGATAATCCATTTTTCCTTGCCGTGGGATTGCACAAGCCTCACGATCCATTCGTTGCCCCGAAGAAGTATTTTGACATGTATCCTCTAGAGAACTGTGCACCACCAGAGATGCCAGAAGGGTGGGAGACAGCTTACCCTTATTCCATCCCAGGAGGTAAGAAAGTCTTTGACCTGATGACTGATCAAGACAAGCGAGAACTTAGGAGGTCTTACTACGCCTGTACATCATTCATGGATGCTCAAGTCGGGCGTATCATTGATGCCTTAAAGGAAAGTGGTCAATATGAGAACACCTTGATCGTGTTTTTCGGAGATCACGGTTACCACCTTGGTGAGCATGAGTGGTGGAATAAAGTGACAGTCTATGAGGAGGGTGTTAATGCTCCTTTTATCGTAAAGGGCAATGCCGTTGGCAAAACTGGAGTCAAGTCAAGCGCCATGTTCGAGTTTGTGGATATCTACCCTACACTTGTCGAACTCATGAGGTTGAAAGATGCCCCAGAATATATGGAGGGCA
This sequence comes from uncultured Marinoscillum sp., assembly GCA_964351885.1. Taxonomy (GTDB): domain Bacteria; phylum Bacteroidota; class Bacteroidia; order Cytophagales; family Cyclobacteriaceae; genus Marinoscillum. The sequence goes on along the minus strand of CAYGPP010000067.1, from coordinate 11,025 downwards.
AAAGCTTTGCGAGCCTTTTGGCTGATCCGGAATCTTCGTTCAAAGACGCAGTGTATGCAACTACACTAAGAGGAGACATCACTGGCTCGATGGTGAAAACGAAAGATTGGAGATATATCCAATGGGATAAAGGAGAAAAGGGCGAGGAATTATACCATCAAGGCAATGACCAGCAGGAATACACTAACGTGGCGATGAATCCTGAAAATGGAGAGGTGATTGCACAAATGAAAGCACTGCTAGCGGCTAAATATGCAAGTATGTCTGATGAATGGAAGGTACAGACAACAGCTTCTGCTGAGTAATGGTACTGTTCAAAGTAAATATTACATCAGTAAATATGAGAGCATTACTATCTGCAGTCGCCTTTGGATTAATCCTAAATATGGGGTTTTCACAGGAAGAAGGTAGGGCATATGACGCACCTGATCAGGCTGTGTGGCACGCTCCCTCAGAGTCTTGGTTTGTTTCTAATTTGGGTGGTGGGATATCGCTCGAAAGGGACAATTATGGATGGATAACCAGAACAGATAAAAGTGGCGAGATCATAGATTCATTTTGGATCGGGAAGGAAGAAGGCATGCATGCCCCTTCAGGCATGATAGCGACGGAACAATTTCTATTTGTATGTGATAGGGATGGAGTTCATCAGATAGACATCAACCAGAAGAAAATAACGAATTTTTATCCTTTACCGGGAGGAGAATTTATCAATGATATTGCCATGTCTAGCAATGGAGATCTTTATATTTCAGACTTTTTTGGAAATAGAATTTACAAACTACCTGCGGATACACGCAAAGCTGAAGTGTGGCTAGAAACCACTGATTTACAAGCTCCAGATGGTTTGTATATGGATAATGACCGACTTATAGTGGCTTGCTGGGGAGTATTAACAGGCCCAGCTACCTTCGAAACTTCCAAAGTTGGCGATCTCCTAAGTATTGACCTAGGGTCTAAGGAGATCACTACGCTTGTGAAAAATGTAGGGAACCTAGAAGGCATCACCAAAATCGGTAAATGTTACTATATCACAGATTGGGCAGCTGGTAATCTCCTGAAGGTTAATCCCAAAAAGCAATCTTTTGAGGTGATTCTATCGGGATTGATAAACCCTACGGATCCTAATTATGCTGCAGAGCTTGGCGTACTTGCTTTTCCTCAGCATGGTACAAATCAGGTTTTGTTCCTCAAGATGGATTGATAGCAAGAAGTATTCCTTAGTCAGTAATCCACCAGATCTATGATGAATTTGAAACGGTACTTTTTCTTAATCCTATTTGTTACTTTATTATCATGCAATTGGTCAGAAAAAGGCCGTTCGGTAGGTGAGGCTGAGCATCATGCTAACCGCTGGCCTTTGAGTAGTTATAATTTTGGTGGGATGCAGGAGATGACTGTGAAAGAGCAGATTAGATTACTTCATGCGTCAGGGTATCAAGGCTTGATCCTTCGCATGGCCACACCTCAAAATTTCGAGCAATTTCCAGAATTTATCGAAGAAGCAAACAAGCTTGATGATTTTAAGATCAATGCTGTTTTTGTTAGGTATAATTTCAATGATGCTGATGAGCTAAAGGAACACTGGAAAGAGGTGGTTGATCGCATATCAGGATTGGATGCTCAGCTTTGGGTGATCTTTGGCAAAAAGGAATCAGGAATCGATGATCAGTTCATTTTCTCAAAACTGACAGAAATCAATACCTATGCTTTCGCGAAAGGAGTAGAGGTGATACTTTACCCTCACAGTTCGTGCTACTTCGAGTCTTCTGAGGAAGCGCTACCAATAATAGAGGAGATCAATCATGATAACCTGAAACTAGCATTTCATCTGTACCACGAAATAAGAGCAAAAAATGGTCATCGCATTGGAGATGTTTTCCAAAATGTGGAGCATCGCCTAGGGGCTCTAACACTGGCGGGTTCTGACTCTGTAGCAGATTACAGATCTCCTTTGGCTCGTGACACTAGTACCATCAAGCTACTTGGGAAAGGTACTTTCGATATGCAGGGTTTTGTTAGTCTTTTAAAAGAGAAGGAGTACTTGGGTTATGTTGGTGTCATGAACTTCAGCATCAAAGAGGCCCCCGAAAAGTACCTGAAAGAGTCATACGATATTTGGCAGAGCTACTTGCAATAGTTGCACTTCTAGCGATCATTTCACTTTTAAATATTCAAAATATCCATCACTTTTTACGCAAAATGTAATCCAGGGATTTTTTCAGTTCGCGGTTATGAGTGTTTTTCATAAATACAGCAATTAATTAAGCGCATATTTAGCTTGAATTAATCGTGCTCCCATTTATTTACTCTATCAACTTTAGGAGGTGATAAAAAAATCATCAAGTGACCTTTCAATCATTAAAAGCATTACTTCAATAAAGTTGTGATTCCATTTGAATTAAAAAGTAACCGCCAACATCTACTAAAATGTAGCCTTTAGATACTTCATGCCTAGGTTAATTAATTGAATTTTTCTGGTAACAAAAATTATGACTTTATGACTCGAAACTACCTGATAAAGGGTTCTTTTTTTATCTGTTTTTACCTTATTTCGGTAGCCTGTGTAACAGCTCAGACCAAAGAAATAAAAAAGAGCAATACCTTCTCTGGGAATAACGCAGTTCAATCAGGTTACAATTTGCCTTTGATTATCATCGAAACGGGCAATAGAGAAATACCCAAAGAAACTCCGCGCATCACCGCAGACATGGGAATTATTAACAATAGCAGTGGTGTCAATAACCCAAGTGATTCCTGGAATGAATATTCAGGAAAAATCAGCATTAAGATTAGGGGTGAAACCTCCAGTAATTTCAGGAAGAAGTCGTTTACTATCGAATTACAAAAGAGCGATGGTTCTAATAACAATGTCTCAATTCTAGGATTACCTGAAGAAAATGATTTTGTCATCTACAGTCCATATAGTGACAAGACGATGATGAAAAATGTTTTGACATTCGAATTATTCAGACGAGCCGGACACTGGGCGCCCAGAACTCGATATGTTGAGGTTTTTGTGGATGGTGATTATCGCGGTATTTCTGTTCTTATGGAAAGTCTAAAGCGAGACGAAAATAGAGTTGACATAGATAAGTTAACCAATGACAGTGAAGATATCACTGGTGGTTATTTACTTAGAAGGGATAAAAAAAATGATCTTGGTAGCGATGAATGGTGGACTAGTCCGGTTGATCAACCCTACCATGAACGGATGTGGTACGAGTTTTTTGACCCAGAAATAAAGGACTTGACTACTGAACAGAGTGATTATATAAAAGGATGGATGAATGATTTCGATAAGATGATGTCGGGTAATGACTTTGATGACCCTCAGACTGGATATGATAGTTACATAAAAACAAAGTCATTTGTAGATATGATGTTTGTTAATGAAATCTCGAAAGGAATTGATAATTACCTTTTTAGTACGTATTTCCATAAGGAAAGTGATGAGGACGGGGGTCAATTTGTAGCTGGACCACCTTGGGATTATAATATGTCCTATGGTAACCTCAACTATGGAAATGACTGGGATGCACCGGAACCGTATGGGTGGTGCTATACACAGGGTAGTCGAGTTTATTGGTTCGAAAGATTGATGGAGGATGCGTTGTATGAAAGTAAGACTATGTGTAGATGGTCTATGTTCAGATCAGATATTTATAGGGATGAATCCATCATAGCAATTATTGATAGTTGTATAAATATTTTGGGACCTGCAGTAGACCGTAACTTCGAAAAATTTGATATCCTTGGTGAATACGTATGGCCCGCCAAAGAACCTATACCAGAGAGTTACTCTGGAGAAGTAGACCAATTGAAATCCTGGACCCTAGATAGATTGGAATGGATAGATGATCAATGGTTACATGAAGGAAATTGCTCTACAGTACCTCCAACAGATATAGTCTTAAGTCAAAAAGAAATCGAAGCAAAAACTCCTGGTGGATATAAAATCGGTCAGTTTTCAGTTGAAGATGAGGATACTTGGGATTATCATAGATATAAGCTCGTAGCTGGAGAAGGAGATGATGATAATAATACTTTCTATCTAGATGGTAGTGTCCTCTATACGGTATGGGATCTTGACCCTAATAAACAGACCTGTAGTTTTAGAGTCCAAGCAACTGACTCTGGCGGAGAGAAAATAGAAAAATCATTTGAGTTAGTTGTAGTAGGTGATATGTCCAATGCTTTGAGAGTCAGTTCTCAGAAATCTATTACTGTTTATCCGAACCCTACACGCGGAGCTATTCAAATCCAACTTGGTGAAGTTTCTAATAAAACCAGTTTAAAAGTAATTGTAAATACTGTTTCAGGCTTAGAGTTATTTCAAGCTGAAGGTTCATTGGAACAAATCAATGAGAAGCTGTTGGAAGAGACAAGTCGATTTTCTAAGGGCGTATACATTATTCAAATGTCTACTTCTCAGTCCGACACCACAAAGCGTTTCATAAAGTATTGATTATGCAAGTAATGCTGGACGAAAGGTTTTGTTACTTTTTGTCCCCCAAAGCATACTAAATTTTCTTTTTTTAACGGATCATCACTTTCATTATGAAATTATGATAATTGAGGGTTAATTAATTGCTTATTTACTATCTATTAATTGATTGATCCTTTATTCGAGTTATTAACTCTGAAAGACCCTGGCTTCAGTGCGACTGAACTTCCGGTGAATTTTGGGTTAGTAAAGAGCAACTGAGCATTGCATTCATGATGAAGCAATCGCAACAAAAAAATCGATCGATATGAGGTTATATTTATCATTCTTTCTATTCTTAACTTCATTTTTTTTGGGGGCTCAGGTAATACTGCCAGTTGAGGTGATAGGTGAACAAGGTAAGGTGGTTCAACGAGAAATCACTTTGACTTCCACTCAAGCCGCTTCAGCTAGTCAGTTTTGGATGCAGGTCAATAACCTGTCCTACGAAAACAAAGCTTCTATTAAAGTTAATAATGGAGATTGGTATGACATAAATCACGAAACGGTAGATATGCTCTATCAGGAAAAGGCACGTGGAGGTATGGTTCATGGTGGCTTTAATACAATAAGATTTACTATTCCGATATCGGGCATGATAGAGGGACAAAACGTAATAAGCTTTCGATTCAATCTATCGGACGGTATCTCTATCGGATATCGAGTCGTTTCTTTCAACTTGCTGAACTCATTGGGACAAAAACTTCTTGAAGCTATCCAGTTTGAGGAAGAAGATCCATTTGAATGGGAAGCTCCATACAGCGATGCTCAGTCCATTACAGAAGGCGAGGATTTATGGAACAACGCTTCTCTATGGAGTAATTATTTAGACGAGGATACTACAGGTCGTTGGTATGCTTACGATTTAAGCGGATCTGTACCTATCAAAGCGGCTTGTGCTGATTGTCATGTTTCAAATGGATATGATCTGGAATATTTTAGTTATTCTAATGAGTCGATCATTGAAAGAGCAAAGTTCCATAAACTATCAGAAGAAGAGGGTAAGAAAATAGCTTCTTACATCCGAACACTTAGGAGTGAGGTGGATGGTTTGAAAAGATACGGTAGGCCTTGGAATCCTCCATATCAGCCAGGAACGGAACTTGAAGGAAAGTCTCTTGACGAATGGGCTGCAGGAGCAGGATTGGATGCAGTCTTAGAGAGTGATAATGATATGCTTGACTACATGTTTCCAAATGGAATGGATGACGCTTCTATAGCTGAGTATTTCGATTCTAAAAAGGTGGAAGACCATACTTTGATGCCGCTCGCAGTTCAGTTGCCAGACTGGAAACATTGGCTACCAATAGTTCACCCAATGGATGGGTTTTCGAAAGACGATTTTTACAACACTACCAGCGTAGAAATCCACCCCAAAAAGGGTTTAGAACGAATGGAGGAGTTTTTATCAGCTATGCCTTTAGAAGAGCGAAGCGCTAACGATCTTAAGAATGAATTGAGAGCGTTTCATAAGCATTTCCGCCATTTTATGGATCAAACAGAAGGAGAAGTAAGGCACTGGCGTACCGGAGGAGATGCACTTCGCGACAATAAGTACAATGAGCGTGTAGCCTCAATACCAGATGAGATACCTGTGGAATTGGTAGTAACGAGCTTGGCTAGGCTTCTTGCAGTGAAGAATTTTGAAATTATGAACCTCCACGACCTGCAAGACAAGGCGAAGTGGTTTGCTAGTGAAGAGGACCATGATGAGCTAACGCCACGCGGTTGGCAATGGGTAGGTGAAGATTACAATGTTTTCGAAGTTCCTCCCCATTTCACTTCATGCGTAACAACGGTTAATTGTGATAATTTTGTAGGTCAGTCCATAGAGACAGGGCATTATGAATCTACTGCTTGGTACCAACTACAGCTTGTGCTGAATGGTGGAAATGGTAATGTCGGAGGTAACCATCCTATGGACTGGCAGTATCAGCTAGACTTTATCAAAAGAGCATCTTTCAGCTCTGAGATTCCAGAACCGGTAAGATATTATCATTCGCTCAATGCGATGTACCGACTCAGGACGTATCAAAGAAACAAGGGACCTAATAGCGGACGGGCTTTCCGAGCTAGACAGCAATTACCTCATTGGTTTTATGGTATGGACGATAGTAATTCATTCTCTGGTTTCAGGCCTGGAGTTTTTCCTGCCTTACTAGATGATATCCAACCTGGACTTCAAAGAAAAGTCCTCAATGCCCTTCTTCGTCAATTTTTGACAGAAGTGCAAAAGCCAGAAATGGCACTCAGCGGATGGAACAGGCGGTCTCCGCATGGAGGAGCTAATGAACTAGAACCCGCTTCCAAAAGTGGTAACCTAGTAGATGTAGAGAGTCGGACTGGACTATATTATTACACAGATAAAATGTATTACCTCATTCCAAAATTTGCCGCTATCGGTGTAGAGTGTGATATTATCAACGAGCTGGTTGATTGGTCTTCAGAGGCTTGGCCAAACTACAACTGGGATCAACTAAGAAAAGCAACTCAGACATCAATAGTTCTAAGCTATGATAGTGATGAGATGTGTGGTGAGCTACCGCGAGTGTTTACTGCCGTTACCGGAAATGAAGGTCAGAACCCTCTTTTGGAATGGAAAGTTAATGGAGTAGTACAGAGTGAAAATAGCACTGAGTTTCATTTCGATGATATTCAGCCCGGCGATGAAGTTCTTGCTAGGGTAGTAGGAGATCATGCTTGTATAAATATTAAAGAAGCCACATATAGTTACGTAGCGCCATTTAACGATTTCAATGTCCTCGTAAGTAAAAACAACGGTGCATGGACTGATGACCCAATTATGGAGGTTTGTGACAATGACCAGATCACATTAGTACTTGATGTGCCACTCAAACCAAAACTTTGGTTGGACGCTATGCAGGTAAATGCTGATGGGTTAGACTCTGGGCAAACCGTAGTTAATTGGATAGATCGCTCAGGCAATGGGTATGATGTGTCTGCAGATAGGAGTGAGCTTTATCCTATATATAACCCTAATGGCTTGAATGGACTTCCTGCCGTCATGTTTGGTATGAATAACAATGCAGATGGACTGAGACTCCTTAGCACGGATGAAGATGACTTCATGGAAGACGACTGGACAATGGTATTAACCGGAGAAGAATACGGGATTAATAATTGGGCTGATGTAGTAGGTAATAAGACTGAAAGCAAGAATGATGATGGCTGGTTCTTTAGATTCTCAGAAGGAGGTCAAACTGAAATTTCTGCTGGGGGTGATTATTATAGAGGAAGCACTCATAACCTACCTTTCCAATTCTTGGCTGTGATGGTCAAAGAAGGAAGAACGGTTACACTCTATATCAATGGGAGGTTCGAAAGATCGCTCAACATGCAGGATGATGAGAAGATCACTACGAATAATGCTATATTCATTGGATTGTCGGATAAGGGCAATTCAGGTAGTTCTCGATACCATAAAGGACCAATCTCTGAAGTGATGCTTTACGATTATGCGGTCTCCGAATCAGAGCGCTCCATTATAGAAGGATACTTGGGTCATAAGTGGTTTATGAATGAGTCCCTCCCTCGGTCACACGCTTATTTGGCTAATTCTCCGTTCGAGATCAACTTAGGGTTGCCTGATAATACGCAGATAGCCCTGAATAGTCAAAATACGAGCTTTAGCTACGATATAGATAAGACTACTATGGGGCAGGTTGAGTTTTCAAATCCTAGTGATCTCTGTCAAACTCCGATTCATACTTTTGCAACTAGTTTTTCATTTGATAGGGATAATCAAACAATTGGGATAATGTACGCGCTTGATGGCGCACCATCTCAAAGTGGTCATTCACTGGTTGTAAGAGCTGAGCAAAGCCTTGAAATGATGCCTGAAGGGTTTTTTGGTGACTATGAATGGGAGGATCCAATAGGAAAATTATTACCGACCAATACGAACCCCAAGATCAATAGTACTCAAAATGATACTTCTATCGGAGAATGGATACTCCATACAGATCTAGGGGTATGCTTGTCTAGCGATACTATTCTCTCCAAATTCAATTTGACATTCAGCGAAGCTAGCCCTCACGTTGTTTTGGTTGAAGTGACTGATGGCGGATCTAGCAACCTTACAGGCTCATACCAGATTAATAATGGGAACAACTTGGACTTTGTCTTTAAACCAGATCAAGGATACAAAGTTGATAAAATGCTAATCAATGATGTAGAACAGACTTTATCGCCTAACAATGGTGAAGTTGTATTTTATCAAGTCACAGATATTCAAGAAGCTCTGGATATAGAGATACAGTTCGCCGAGCGAAATTCATACATGGTAAATCTTGCACTGTCCTCAGGTGGATCCGCCAGCCAAGCATTGGGTAACAATGTGGTGCTCTCTGCTGATAGTTGGAATGTGATGCTTCAGCCTGATGCTGGCCATAGAATAGTAGATATAATACTAGATGATAAAAGCCACGGTGCTGCAACATTATTGGCGATTGATGAGGTTTATGCAAACCATCAAGTTCAAGTGAAATTTGAAAAGTTTCAATATCAAATTTCAGCTCGTTCGGGTAGCAATGGGTCTATCTCTTCAGCTGGCACTACAGTTTTGGAATATGGAGCAAGTCAGACATATACTATCAGCCCTAATAGTGGCTATGAGGTGGATAGAGTTTATGTTGATGGAGCTTTTATAGGGACTTCATTAACATATGTTTTTTCCAACTTAGATGCTAACCATACCATATATGTGGAATTCGAAAAGGAACCAGTATTTTATACTTTCACTATAAAAGCTGGGGATAATGGTAACATCACACCTGGTGAACTGACCACTTCTCCAGGAGAAGATGTGACTTTCTCTATTCTTCCTGACGAAGGATATCTTATTAGTGATGTTTTGGTAGATAGAACTTCTGTAGGAGTGGTAGAAGAATACACCTTTACTGATATATCGAGAGCACACAGAATAGAGGCCATATTCGAGGAGATACCTATGGTATTGGCAGGGGCTGTTGATGCGAATTACAGTATTTATCCAAATCCGGTTATCAATGATTTCACCATTGATATGGATGAGGATATTAAGAGTCTCGGACTTTTTACTTTAGAAGGCAGGAGTATTGGACATAGATCTTCTCCAGATATGAAAAGAGTTCATTTAGACAATCCTAAGGCAGCTAGCGGAATTATTCTTCTAAAGATTCAATTAGAAAATGGCGGCACGATTACAGAGAAATTGATCATGGGGAGATAGTTATTTACTATTATGGATTAGCCTTAGCGGATAGATTGACAAAGGGATAATGACTATTATAAAGTAATAATTAGGATATGAATATAGGATTGGGTGTAGATGTAGGAGGGACACACATTTCATGTTGCGCCGTGAATTTGTCCGATGGGCAATTGATTAAAAATACATTCTTTGAGAAAGATGTAAACAGCAAAGGAACCAAAGAAGAAATTTTCAGAGCTTGGGCTGACCCTATCAATAAGACACTAGACACACTTAGCGAGCAAGAGATTTTAGGAATTGGTTTTGGAATGCCGGGAGCCTTCAATTACCGCAAAGGAATTGGCTTGTTTGAAAATAACGATAAATATTATGCTTTGTGCGGGGTTGACGTGAAACAGGAATTTTCTCATTACTTGAAGCGCAATAACTTAAGGCTAAGATTTATCAATGACGCAACGGCTTTTTCAATCGGGAGCGCTTGGTCCGGAAAGGCCAAAGGAACTGCCCGATCAATGTGTATCACTTTAGGTACGGGGTTTGGGTCTTCCTTTGTAGAATCCGGAGTACCTGTAGTCTCTGATGAGAGAGTTCCCTTACATGGGAGTTTATGGCATTTATCATTCAAAGACAGTATAGCGGACAACTACTTTTCTACAAGGTGGTTCGTAAATGCATTCAAAAAGGAAACCAATTTAGCATTATCGGGCGTCAAAGAAATCATCACAGCTGGCCATGAGGAAACGGTTGATAATCTCTTTAGTGAGTTTGGTGCAAACTTAGCCTTATTACTGACCCCATGGATCAGATCTTTCGATCCAGACGTACTAGTAGTTGCTGGAAATATCTCAAGAGCCTGGAATAGAATTGAATCACCCTTTCAAGAGGCATTAACAAAGTACGGGTTGAATCTTAGGGTAGAAATCTCCACTTTGATGGAGGAAGCCGCAATAAGCGGAGGAAGCCGTTTACTCGAAGATAAATTTTGGTCTCAGGTTAGAGATCAATTACCTCTAAAGTGAGAGTTTTTTGAATCTTTGAAAACTTAAATCACTAGAATATATAGTCTATCTATTCTTCGGACAGTTTTCATTAGAACCAAGACTGTCTTTCCTTCCGTTCGAAAGGGTTGAAAAGAATTTTAAGAGCAACTTCTTATCAGTGTGGATTTCAGCATAGTAACAGCCCTTGTTCATCACAAGTCAATTACAATTCGGTTAACAGTTTTATTCGATAGAGTAACCGTGACATAAGTCACTTGAATGAGACTATGCTTTGTTAGATATATTTTTATAATAATGACAATAAAATATACCTATTTATAGCAATT
>CAYGPP010000066.1:6941-19321 GCA_964351885.1 uncultured Marinoscillum sp. | reverse complement strand
ACTTTTATTTATAACAGTTCTAAATAGAGTATTTTGATTAAATATGGTATTCCTAATGTGCTGAGACTCAGTAGGAATCTTTTGATAAGGAAAGCTAGGTACGAAGTATTCTCATTAAGGTTTCAAATCCCCTTTGAAATACGTGCTTGCAGTATTACATTTGTGCCATCTGATAATAATATGGGAATAAAATACATGTTGACTAAGAAACAATCCATGTTTAGAATACCAAGATTTGTATTAATCTCTTTCGCATTACTTTCTATTAGCTTTTCATCACTATCACTTTACGCTCAGGATGCTGATGATGGAATCCCTACCGATGAGGCGATAGTTGCTGCTGGAGCGAGCCTTTATAAAGCTAACTGTACTCAGTGCCATGCTGTTCACGAAAAGGTTATTGGCCCGGCATTAAAAGATGTTCATGAAAGGCGATCAAAGGAGTGGTTATTATCTTGGATTAGAAACTCACAGAAAATGATTCAGGACGGTGACGAAACTGCCGTTGCTTTGTGGGAAGAATATCAAAAGACGGCCATGCCGGCTTACCCTTTTTCAGATGATGAGATAACTTCTATCCTAGCTTACGTAAAAGTAGAATCTGCTAATACACCTCAGGTGGAAGAAGTTGTAGTTGCTGGAGGTCAAAGTGGAAGTAGTGGACAATCAGGAGTTTCTTCAAGTTACTTGACGGCAATACTTGTTGTTCTTGTATTTGTATTGATCCTCATTTTAGTTGTTCTTGGCCTTATAGTGTCGGTACTAACGAAATACCTAAAAGATCAGAAGGAGTTGGATGAGGAAGATGTTGAGGTAGTTAATCAGAAAACAGATTTACAAAAGCTTCTTACTTCTGATTTTGTAATAGGCTCAGTCGTATTCATTTTTGTTGCGCTCTTACTCAAGACGGCAATTGATGGTGCTTTTACAATCGGTGTACAACAAGGCTATCAACCTAATCAGCCCATCGCTTTTTCACACGAAATTCATGCGGGACAATACGAGATTGATTGTCAGTATTGCCATACAGGGGTAAGAAAAGCGAAATCGGCTAACATTCCATCAGCAAATATTTGTATGAACTGTCATACAGCCATTCAAAACGTAGGAGGCAATAGCGGAGTATCTTCAGAAATTGCTAAAATATATTCTGCCATCGACTTTGACCCTTCTACCGGTGAATACGGAGAAAATACTAAGCCTATAGAGTGGATACGTGTTCATAATCTTCCTGATTTAGCGTATTTCAACCATTCGCAACATGTGAAAGTAGGGGGTCTTGAATGCCAAACGTGTCATGGACCAATTCAAGAAATGGATGTTGTCTATCAATATTCCACTTTAACGATGGGCTGGTGTATCAACTGTCACAGAGAGACTGAAGTTAATTCGAAAGACAATGATTATTATTCGAACTTGGTAGAGCTTCACGAAGCACAAAGTAAGGAACCAATGAAAGTAGAAGACATTGGTGGTTTGGAGTGTTCGAAATGTCATTATTAATCAACGAGCCTAAATAAAGGATTATTCCGGCACTATGAAAGAAACGAAGAAATACTGGAAAGGACTAGAACAGCTTAATAATAAGGCTGAGTTTCAAAAGTATGCTAATAAAGAATTTCCAGAATACTTACCAATAGCTGGTGAAGAAGGTGAGCCTTCAAGAAGGGATTTTTTAAAATTAATGGGATTTGGAGTTGCAGCTGTTTCTTTGGCAGCATGTGAGACTCCTATCAAGCATGCTATCCCTTATGTAAAAAAGCCAGTTGATGTAGATCCTACATTGCCTAATTATTATGCGTCCACTTACATCAGTGGTAATGATTATTGCAGTGTATTAGTGAAAACTAGAGAGGGTAGACCAATCAAACTAGAAGGAAATAAACTCTCTACTGTAAGTGGGGGCGGAACCACTCCGCAAGTGGAAGCATCTGTTCTATCGCTTTATGATCAGCAGAGATTGAGTTCACCACAGATTGACGGGTCAAAGGCCATATGGGAGGAAGTAGATGCTAAAGTCTTGGCTGGCTTAAAAGCTAACTCAGGTAAAGTGACTATTGTCTCAAATAGTATTGCTTCACCTGCTACTCAAAAGTCAATTAATGGTCTTGTAGAGGCATATGGAGCAAAGCACGTCTCATATGACCAGCTGTCATTTAATGGAATGCTCAGCGCTTACGAGCAAGCATTTGGCTCTAGAATGATGCCTTATCACGATTTTTCGAAAGCCAAAACCATTGTTTCTTTTGGCGCTGATATACTGGGAGCATGGCCAAATAGAACCAATATTAATAAGCAGTTCGCTGCTGGAAGGAAATTAACTACTGACAAGGCAGAAATGTCTCGTATGTATGCATTTGAGTCAAATCTATCATTGACAGGATCTAATGCAGATTACAGAATCGCCATCAAACCATCACAGGAAGGTTTGTATGTTGCTAATCTTTATAATGCTGTCGCATCAAAACTTGGAGCGGCAACAATGAATACTGCGAAGGTTGAGGACAGTGCTTTAGTAATGAAAGCTGCGAACGATTTGGTGGCTTCCAAAGGATCTTCGATTGTAGTTAGTGGATCATCTGACTCTAATGTCCAACTGGCTATCATAGCAATCAATGAATTACTCGGTAGCTACGGCGCAACCTTAGATACTAGCAAGGCAGTGAATCTCCGAAAAGGCGACGATAAAGCATTTGCAAACTTTGTAGCTTCAGTAAAGTCGGGAAGTACGAGCGCTGTTATTTTTTATAACTGTAACCCTGTTTATGATCACCCACTTGGGGCTGAGTTGGCACCTGCGATCGGAAAACTTTCATTGTCAGTTTCTACAAGTGGAATTTCAGACGAGACCGCTTCATTAACTCGGGTGATTCCACCAGATAATCATTTCTTAGAATCATCGAATGATTTTGAACCGATTACAGGTTCTTACAGTCTTTCACAACCTGCGATAAAAAATATTTTCGATACGCGTCAGGCTCAACAATCATTCTTGTCATGGGCAGAATCGGATATGAGTTTTTATGATTCAGTCAGAGGCTCTTGGGAGGCGAACGTATTCTCAAAAGCCAATACTGTTGAGTTTTTCAATTTTGATGCATTCTGGAACAAGTGCCTCCATGATGGATTATTTGAAACAGAAGTAGAAAGTGTTGTTTCAACTCCAAAGATAGTTCTTGGCTCAGTTGCTGCAGCTATCTCGAGTACTTATTCATTAACTAATGATTCCCTTGAATTGGTCATTTATGCTAATAATAGCGTAGGTGATGGAACTCAGGCCAACAACCCGTGGTTGCAAGAAATGCCTGATCCAATAACTAAGGCGACATGGGATAATTACTTAACAGTTTCTCCAAAGCAAGCAGAAGAGTGGGGTATAGAAATCGGTGATATGGCTACTCAAACAGTCAACTTCACGGCAAATGGAAAAAGTGCTGAAATCCCTGTCTTGCCACAGCCTGGTCAGGCGTATGGAACGGTTGGTTTGGCTACTGGTTACGGTAGAACTAAAGCAGGAAAAGTAGCTGACGGTGTTGGAATTAATGCATATCAATTTATTACCGTTTCAGACAAATCACTGGGACTCTCAGTTTTTGCTGGAGTAAGCGTAGAGCCAACTGGAAATGATTATCGAATAGCACAAACTCAAACCCATGAAACATATATGGGAAGAGAGACTGTAATACAGGAAGCTTTACTTTCTGAATATCAAAAAGATGCTCAGGCAGGACGTAGCTTCCCAAAAATTGCTACCTCTGAGGGTTATAAAAAACCTTACGCAATATCATTGTGGGAAGGTCATGAATATCCAAATCATCATTGGGGAATGATGATTGATTTGAATTCATGTACTGGATGTGGTTCATGCACTATTGCCTGTCAGACTGAGAATAACATCCCGGTCGTTGGTAAGCAAGAAGTATTGAACAGACGTGAGATGCATTGGATCAGGATTGATCGATATTATAGCTCGGATGCAGTTGACGGAGATTTGCAGGCAATGGAAAAGGCCGCAGAAAATCCAGAGGTTACCTTCCAGCCTATGATGTGTCAGCAGTGTAACAACGCTCCTTGTGAGACAGTTTGTCCAGTTGCCGCCACTACACATAGTTCGGAAGGACTTAATCAAATGACCTACAACAGATGCATTGGTACAAGATATTGTGCCAACAACTGTCCTTATAAGGTAAGAAGATTCAATTGGTTCAAATATCATGATAACAAGCAGTTTGATACTAACACTGCTATGAGTAATGATTTGGGTAAGATGGTATTGAATCCTGATGTGACAGTACGTGCACGCGGAGTAATGGAAAAATGTACTTTCTGCGTCCAAAGAATACAATCAGGTAAGTTGGAAGCAAAAAGAGAGGGAAGAAGACCTAATGATGGAGACGTGACATCTGCATGTGCAAGTGCTTGTCCTTCTGAAGCACTCGTTTTTGGAGATATGAAGAATCCTGAGAGTAGAATTTCTCAAATGCTTCAAATACAACAGAATGAGAAAAGTGTAGAATCAAAAGAACCAAGAGCATACCATGTGCTTGAAGAGCTTAGAGTAATGCCTAATGTATGGTATCTAACTAAGATCAGAAATAAAGATGAAGTATCTAAAACTGAAAACGCAGAAGCATAATACTATATGATATCAGAATCAGCACTTAGAGAGCCGTTAGTTACAGGCGGTAAGACTGTTCACGATGTTACGGAGGACATTGCAGGAAGAGTAGAAGAGAAACCAGCGAAATTATGGCTTTTAGCTATGGCAATTTCATTGGGAACCTTAACAGTAGGGGCGTATGCGGTTGCAATGCTCTTGTGGGAAGGTATAGGTATGTGGGGTCTTAACAAGACAGTCGGATGGGCTTGGGATATCACTAACTTTGTTTGGTGGGTTGGAATAGGCCATGCAGGAACATTGATTTCAGCTATTCTATTGCTGTTTAGGCAGAGATGGAGAATGTCTATCAACCGTGCAGCAGAAGCGATGACGATTTTCGCAGTAATCTGTGCTGCGATGTTCCCTGTACTTCACATGGGACGTCCTTGGTTAGGTTTTTATTGGGCATTACCGCTTCCAAATACATTTGGATCATTGTGGGTGAATTTTAATTCGCCTTTATTGTGGGATGTCTTTGCCATATCTACTTACTTCTCAGTTTCATTAGTGTTCTGGTATATCGGTTTGATTCCAGATTTTGCAACCATACGTGATCGAGCCACTAATAAAATTTCTGCAGCTATTTATGGAGTGTTAAGTTTTGGCTGGGATGGAGCTGCGAAAACATGGTCTAGGTATGAGACAGTTGCATTAATCTTGGCTGGTTTGGCAACACCACTTGTGTTATCGGTTCACACTATTGTATCAATGGACTTTGCAACGTCAGTTATTCCTGGGTGGCATACAACTATTTTTCCACCATATTTTGTAGCTGGAGCGATTTTTTCTGGTTTTGCAATGGTATTGACTTTATTGATTGTAACAAGAAAGGTTTATAAATTGGAAGACTATATCACTATTCAGCATATCGAATTGATGAATATAGTAATCATTATTACAGGTTCGATTGTTGGTGTGGCTTACATCACTGAGTTCTTTATTGCGTGGTATTCTGGAGTAGAGGCAGAACAGTATGCTTTTATCAATAGAGCAACTGGACCATATTGGTGGGCTTACGCTTCAATGATGACTTGTAATGTTATTTCGCCTCAACTGTTTTGGTTCAAGAAAATCAGAACCAATATAGCCGCTACGTTTGTTATCACAATTGTTGTGAATATCGGAATGTGGTTTGAACGATTTGTGATTATTGTAACTTCTTTGCACCGAGATTTCTTACCATCAAGTTGGGCTATGTTTTACCCAACGATGTATGATGTTGGAGTGTATGTGTTCACTTTTGGATTATTCTTCACTTTGTTCTTCCTTTTCGCGAAGTTCTTCCCGGTGATCAATATGGCTGAAGTGAAAAGTATTATTAGAGCAACTGGAGAAAAGAAAGAAGCATAATGGCACGTGAGAGTAACTATATAGTAGGAGTATATGACGATGAGGACATTCTCCTCAAAGCTATACCAGTAGTAAGAGGTGGCGGTGTTAAAATCCACGAAGTGTTTTCGCCATTTCCTGTCCATGGGATTGATGATCTCCTAGGTTATAAGAGGTCAAGGTTGGCAATAGTCGCATTTATGTTTGGTGTATTGGGTACATGCTTAGCATTGACGATGCAATTGGGTATGATGTCTGTTGACTGGCCGATGATTATTGGTGGTAAGGATTACGCTCCAATTCCATCATTCATTCCAGTAACTTTTGAGTTAACGGTATTGCTTGCATCATTTGGTATGGTTGGTACATTTATGATTATCAGCAATTTGAAGCCTTGGGGTAAGCCTAAGATTTTTGATAAAAGGATTACTGATGATAAGCATGTTGTAGCTATTGATTTAGGTGCTAATTCTGTTAAAGAAGCTGCAATTAGTGAATTGCTTAAGAAAAGCGGGGCTTCTGAAGTGAATAAAAAAACACTCTAACGACAATGTTTAAGAAACACAATCAAATATTATATTTAGCATTGGCAGTCATTTTTACTGCGTGTACTGCAGGTGTTGATGATACAGGTTTGGAGTACGCTCCTCAGATGTATCACTCTACGCCATACGAGCCTTTGACTCAGATTAAGGATAAAACGCAAGGTAGCTGGTTAGACTCCAATCCTGAAGATAACCATGGTGAGTTCTACAATTCAAATCCTTACAACGAATTTGAAATGACAATGATTCGTCCCGTAGATAATACTATCAAGAGAGGATCATACTTGGAGGCTATCAATATTGACCCGACTGATTACGCCAAAGCGGAAGAGGTCTTAATGAATCCATTTGGTGATTCAAAAGAGGTTCTCAAGGAAGGGAAGGCTCTTTATCTGCGATTCTGTGTGCATTGCCATGGAGAAAAAGGGGCTGGGGATGGTCTTGTTGGGAAAGTATATAAAGGCGTTACAGCGTATAATTCTGCAACAGTAAAAGACAAACAGGCAGGTCATATTTTCTGGGTAATAACTAATGGTAAAGGGAGAATGGGAGCCCACGCTTCACAAATTGGTGTCGAGGATCGTTGGAAGATTTCTTCTTACGTTCAAACGCTTCAAAAACAATAATCGATTATGTCAGAAATGAATATATCTGAGGAAACATTTGATTTTACAGCAAAGACTAAGAAGAACCTGTTAATCTTCATCGCTGTAGGCGTACTATTGACAATAGTAGGAATTGCATTTCTTGCTTTTGGGGGTGGTCATCACGAAGGAGGAGAAGCAGGAGGTCATGGATTTCGTTGGATCCAAAGAGTTTATTCTAATTTGTGGATAAATAATGTCTTTTTTGCAGGAATAGCTTTAGTTGGTGTGCTCTTTTACACAATACAATATGCTGCTCAGGCAGGTTGGTCTGCTGGTATAAAGAGAATTTCATTGTCTTTTGGAGCATGGATTCCGTATGCTGGCGTATTAATGCTGGTAACCTATTTGGTAGCTGGGCATGATATTTTTCACTGGACTCACCATAGTCTTTATGATATTAATTCCCCTGATTATGATTCGATCATAGTAGGGAAGGGTGCTTACTTTTTTTGGCCATTAGAGGCTGGATCGGTGCCTGTCTTTTTTCTAGCCAGAATGGTTCTGTTCTTTGCACTTTGGTATTTACTATTTAATAAACTAAAGACCGTAGCGTACGAAGAGGATTTAATTGGTGGAACTGAGAAGTGGTATAAGCTAAGAAAGTTGTCTGCTTTTTTCATTCTCTTTTTTGGAGTCTCATCTTCAATGGCTTCATGGGATTGGGTAATGTCAATTGATACTCATTGGTTTAGTACTATGTTCGGTTGGTACAACTTTGCGAGTTGGTGGGTTTCAGGGCTTGCCCTTACTGCCTTAATGGTAGTTTTATTAAAGGGTCAAGGTTATTTGAGTATTGTAAACAGTGAGCATATACATGACCTAGGTAAGTTTATGTTTGCATTTAGCGTGTTTTGGACTTACATCTGGTTTTCACAATTTCTTTTGATTTATTATGCTCATATTCCTGAGGAGACTATCTATTTCATGGAGAGATGGAAAGAAGGTCCATATGTATCTTTATTTTACCTAAACATTATCATTAACTTTTGCTTTCCATTTCTAGTACTTATGACCAGAGATGCAAAAAGACATTCAAGATTTGTAAAGGTGGTAGCGCCGGTAATAATTGTGGGACATTGGTTGGATTTCTATCTTATGATTACGCCGGGTACATTAAAATCTAATGGAGGCTTTGGTCCTTTAGAATTGGGTTTGATGTTTATATACTCAGGGGCTTTTATTTATGTGGTTTTAAACCAGTTATCAAAAGCACCTTTATTTGCTAAAAATCACCCAATGCTTGAAGAAAGCATTCATCATCACGTCTAATCAACTTTAATTGATAAGTAATAAAATATGTCAAGTTTGATAATAGTTTTAGCGGTTGTACTTGTTATTGGCATTTTGTACTCGATCTTTAGAGTCGCCACATTAGTCAGCATTGTTAAAGGCGATAGTAAAAAGCAGGTTCCAGCGAGTAATAAGATCCAAGCTGCTTTATTGGTGGCATTTCTAGTGTTTGGAATCATAGGTTTCTTCTATTATTCCTTTGGAGGTCTTAGCGAAGATTATACCCAACCAATAGCATCAGAACATGGGGTAGTTACCGACCGTTTGTTCTGGATTACGATGGGTATTACTTGCTTCGTATTTATCCTTACTCAAATTTTCCTTTTTGGGTTTTCCTATTTGTACCAGTATAAGGAAGGAAATAAGGCTGATTTTTATCCACATAACAATAAATTAGAGGTAATATGGACAGCTATACCAGCAATTGTGCTTGCATTATTGATCGTTTCAGGTTGGAAAGCTTGGGTTGATATTACAGGGCCTGCACCAGAGGATTCGGAGATTATTGAAGTGATGGGTTATCAGTATTCTTGGGGAATAAGGTATGGCGGTTCCGATGGAAAGCTTGGGGATTATGACTATAAAAAAATTGATGTCATTAATCAGGCAGGGATTGATTTTTCGGACAAGGCTTCATTTGATGATTTTATACCAACAAAACTCTATCTCCCAAAGGGCAAACCGGTTCTGTTGCAGATAAGGGCAAGAGACGTCATTCATAGTGTCTATCAGCCTCATTTTAGATTGCAGATGAATGCCGTTCCAGGTATGCCAACGAGATTTTGGTTTGTGCCAACTAAATCAACAGCTGATATGAGAATTGAGACTGGAAATCCAGAGTTCAATTACGAGTTGGTTTGCAATAAAATTTGTGGAAAAGGACACTTTGCGATGAAATATCTCATTGAAGTATTGGAGCAAGATGAGTACGACGAGTGGTATGCATCGCAGGATGCATGGTTAAAACAAAATTCTGATTATCTATCTCAAGTACCTGAAGATTTACGCGAGATGGCTCGAATAGCCTCTGGAATTGAGAATTCGGAAGAATTATCAGCATCAAGTAATACTGTAGTAAGCAACGTACAATAAAAAGATTTTAATATGTCAGTAGCAGACATTCAAGTAGAAGAACATTTGGCTCATGATGATCATCACGAAGATCACCACGAACAGAGTTTTATAAGTAAATACATCTTCACTACAGATCATAAAACGATCGCTAAGCAATTCTTGATTTCAGGAATTTTGTGGGCGATTATTGGAGGTGCATTATCAATCATATTTAGGCTGCAGTTAGGTTTTCCTGAAATGCAACTGGACTGGCTAAGACCAATTCTAGGTAAATGGATAACTGAAAGTGGAAAATTAGACTCAGAGTTCTATTTGGCTCTAGTTACCATGCACGGAACTATCATGGTATTTTTCGTTCTAACCGCAGGACTTAGTGGAACTTTTAGTAATTTCTTGATTCCTCTACAGATAGGAGCGAGAGACATGGCATCAGGTTTCCTGAACATGTTGTCCTATTGGTTCTTCTTCCTATCGAGTGTGGTAATGTTTGTTTCTTTGTTTTTAGAGACAGGTCCTGCTGCTGGTGGTTGGACAATTTATCCTCCATTGAGTGCACTTCCTCAAGCTATTCAAGGATCTGGTGCAGGAATGACGCTTTGGCTCGTTTCAATGGTTTTCTTTATTGCTTCAACGTTATTGGGTGGTATCAATTATATAACTACAGTAATCAACTTGAGAACAACAGGAATGTCGTTTGATAGGTTGCCACTTACTATATGGGCATTCTTTGTAACAGCAGTAATCGGGTTACTTTCGTTTCCTGTTTTATTTGCAGCGGCATTGCTTCTTGTTTTTGATAGATCTTTCGGGACGAGTTTCTACTTGTCAGAGATTTATATTGGAGGTGAGGCGCTTCCAAATGTAGGAGGGAGCCCAATTCTTTATCAGCATTTGTTCTGGTTTTTGGGACACCCAGAGGTATACATCGTGATATTACCTGCTTTGGGTATTACTTCGGAGATCATTTCTACTAATTCAAGGAAGCCTATTTTTGGATATAAGGCGATGATTGGATCTATCCTAGCAATAGCATTCCTATCATTCATTGTTTGGGCTCACCACATGTTTGTGACAGGATTAAATCCTTTCTTAGGTTCAATTTTCATGTTCTTGACTTTGATTATCGCAGTTCCATCGGCAGTGAAGGCTTTTAACTATATCACTACGCTTTGGAGAGGGAATATTGTATTTACACCGGCCATGCTGTTTTCTATAGGTCTGGTGTCTTTCTTCATCTCAGGTGGTCTGACAGGTTTGTTTTTAGGAAATTCTGCAGTTGATATTAATCTACATGATACCTATTTTGTAGTAGCACATTTTCACTTAGTGATGGGGAGTGCATCATTCTTCGGGTTATTGGCTGGCGTATATCACTGGTTTCCTAAGATGTTTGGTAGAATGATGGATAATCGCCTTGGTTTCTTACATTTCTGGTTGACTTTTGTAGGTGTTTATCTTGTGTTTTTCCCACTTCATTATATAGGTATAGCCGGATTCCCTAGACGTTATTACTCTTTTACTAGCTTCGATGCATTTAGTTCATTTACTGATCTAAACGCTTTTGTAAGTGTGGCTGCCATCATCACATTTGCAGCTCAATTTATCTTCCTATTTAATTTCTTCTACAGTATGTTTAAAGGTAGAAGGGCACCATTGAACCCTTGGAGATCAAATACACTTGAGTGGACAACACCTATAGAACCAGGTCATGGCAATTGGCCAGGTGCTATTCCTGAGGTTCATCGTTGGCCTTATGATTATAGTAAGCCGGGATCTAAGGAAGATTTTATTCCTCAGCACATTCCATTGACTGAAACTCCAGAGTCGAACTTTGAGCATGAAAATGAAGCCGCTAAATCAATTTCTCAGAGTTAATGAGTTCTGAAAGAAGAGCGCTAAATATTAATCTTTATACAATCATTGCCGTCTACTTTTTAATTTTAGTAGGCGGCATTGTGCGTAGTACAGGAGCTGGAATGGGTTGTCCTGACTGGCCTAAGTGCTTCGATGCCTATATTCCGCCTACCAGTGAGTCTGTATTGCCTTCGGGATATGAACAGTATTATGTCGAAGCAAGGGTTCAGAAGAATGCTCGCTTGGCCAATGTACTAATGGGACTTGGACTTGAAGATTTCTCTAATCAAGTCAAAAATGATCCCTCGATCACAGATATTACAAAATATGATGTCAAAAAGGCTTGGATAGAGTATTTGAATCGTTTGGTTGGGGTGTTAATCGGGCTATTAATTATTCTCAATGCTTTTTTTTCATTCACATTTTGGAGAATGAACGGATGGGTTACTGGTTTTGCGATTATAAGTCTAGTACTAGTTCTAATTCAGGGCTGGTTTGGATCTTTAGTGGTCTCTACTAACTTATTACCTGGGTTTATTTCGTTTCATATGATTCTGGCGCTAGTCCTTGTGGCAACTTTAATTGCCCAACGATTTTTGATGACTCCTGATATGATTATTGTGGTGGATGGAAAGGGAGCGGTATTGATATTGATGATTCTATTCTTAGGACAAATTGTTCTGGGAGTGGAGGTAAGAGAATCTGTAGACTTGGTTAAAAGTACCTTGATTGATCGATCCAATTGGGTTGATTCATTAGGTAGTGTTTTTTATATCCACAGATCATACTCTTTAATAATACTTGGCCTTGTGGGTTATTTGTATTGGAGGAATAGGATTCGGATCAAGAACTTGATTGCGTTGCAATGGCTGATTATTATTATTGGTATAGAAATTATTTCTGGGGCAATTATGGCTTATTTTTCTATTCCGGCATTAATGCAGCCGATACACTTGATACTGGGCTCATTAGCCTTCGGAG
>CAYGPP010000066.1:0-6931 GCA_964351885.1 uncultured Marinoscillum sp. | reverse complement strand
GTTTCGACTGTCCTTTCTTGTGGCTTTTTCATGTGGTTTTGGTTATTTACTAGGAACCACTGGACGTGTCTCTTGGATCCATTTCGTTAGTGTATTTATTGGAGGGTTCTTAATTTCAGGAGCTTCTGTTATTATTAATCAAATTATTGAGATTGACTTAGATAAACTAATGAGTCGAACGATGAATAGGCCTTTGCCGACTGGTCGTTTGAGTATTGCAGAAGCTACAAATTTTGCGATTTTGGTCGGGTTGTCAGGTTTTTTGATTTTATACATTCAAACAAACCTTTTAACTGTTGCGCTCTCTGCAGTTTCTATGGTACTCTATTCCTTTGTTTATACACCTTTAAAAAGAGTAGGACCTATCGCAGTATTCGTCGGAGCTATTCCAGGGGCCTTACCTCCTTTACTTGGATGGGTAGCGGCTACAGGAGGCATAAGTCATGAGGCACTAATTATTTTTGGAATTCAATTCATATGGCAATTCCCTCATTTTTGGGCGATTGCATGGGTGTCCGATGAAGATTACAAGAAGGCAGGTTTTAGACTATTACCTTCAGGGGGTAAGCAGGATCTCAATACGGCTATTAACATCATGGTATACACATTGTTTTTGTTGCCTTTAGGGCTCCTTCCGACTTACTTTGGTTTGGTTGGTATGACTAGCGGGGTAGTGGCAACTATTTGCGGTGCATTGTTTTTAGCGCAAACATTTTCGTTGATGAAAGATTACTCTAGGAAATCGGCACTTAGAATAATGTTTGGATCATTCATCTACTTGCCTATAGTTCAAATAGCATACTTAATAGACAAGATTTGATGACTAATACTGCTGATATTTCCGAGTCGAATGTGCAAGTAAAATCAATGCATCCAAAGAAATTTGCGATGTGGTTGTTTATGATCACCGTGACGATGATTTTCGTGTCCTTGTCAAGCGCCTATATTGTAAAACGCGCCGAAGGGAATTGGCTAATTATTGATTTCCCTGAATTGTTCAATGTAACCTCAATCATTATTTTACTGAGTAGTGTTTCGATGCACCTTTCTTATCTGTTTGCCAAAAGAGATAATATTATAGGTCTGAGGGTAAGTTTGGCGATTACAGCTATTCTTGCGGTGAGCTTTATGATTGGACAATATTTGTCTTGGGATCAATTGGTGTCTCAGGAGATATTCTTTGTAGGAAACGTGGCTGGATCTTTTGTCTATATTTTCACAGGGCTACATGTTCTTCACTTGACAGGGGGATTGATTTTTCTTACAATTGTTTTGGTAAATGCGCTGAAATATAGAGTTCATTCGAAGAGTATGACTCAGATTTCGATTTGTGTTACATACTGGCACTTTTTAAGTGGACTTTGGTTGTATTTATACTTATTTTTGATTTTCTCTAACAATTAAACAGACTATGGCAAATACGGCAGTACTTGTTGATGAAAGTACCTCAAACACCTGGGGGGGTGGTATAGCGCCTATGAAGGCGAGTTATGGAAAACTCATGATGTGGTTTTTCCTGCTTTCTGATGCATTTTCTTTCTCAGCACTATTAATTACTTATGGTTTAATTAGATACAGCCATCCTGCTTTTGAAGGTGCGTTTGAAGATTTTGCCTTTTCTCAAGAGTATTGGCCTATTCCAGAAATGGTATTTGAGGCAGTTCCTTTTTTACATGGGGTACATGCTCCATTGGTATTCGTAGGGATCATGACATTCATTTTAATTCTTAGTTCCGTAACAATGGTTTTGGCTGTGGAAGCAGGACATAGAATGGATAGAAAGGGTGTTGAGAAATGGATGATATGGACTTTAGTTGGAGGGATCACTTTTTTAGGCTGTCAAGCTTGGGAATGGTCTCATTTCATTCATGGAGCGGACTTATCCAATAATATTGGATCTAATCTTCTTCAAGGGGCGAGTCTAACAGCTAATCAATATGGCCCATCCAATTTTGCAGCATTATTTTTCTTCATTACCGGATTCCACGGATTCCATGTATTCAGTGGCGTTTTACTTAATTTCATCATCTTTTATCAGACAGTTGTCGGAGTGTTTGAGCGAAGAGGGCATTACGAAATGGTAGAGAAAGTCGGTTTGTATTGGCATTTCGTAGATTTGGTTTGGGTATTTGTATTTACATTTTTCTATCTAGTATAATTTTTAATTAATAGCAATCATGCAAGAAAACACACCGGAACTCCACGTTATTCCAGAGGATAAGGAAAAGACCAAAAAGATATTAAAGGTTGCAGTTATATTAGGTGTTCTTACCGCCATAGAATTTGTTATTGCCTTTACAGTAGGCGCTGGTATTGTTAAGACTACTGTTTTTATATTGATGACATTAATAAAGGCCTATTATATAGTGTCTGAATTCATGCACTTAGGACACGAAAAGAAATCATTGATTTGGTCTATTTTGCTGCCAACCATGTTTATCGTATTTTTTATTTTTATTATGATATATCAAGGGGCTGCCATATTTGAACTTCTTTATTAGGATCAATTGAAACAATAGATTAAAAATCATGTCTTATTAAGGACATGATTTTTTTTTGAATATGAAAAAGAATAAAATAGTTACCCCGCTCTTCTTTATAGTCGTTTTCGGATTTCCTGTAGGCTGGTATCTATTTCTTCAGACTTTTGGGGAAAACAAGTTTGACTTACCTGTTATTCAGGCTTGGGACGATGAGTGTTATAATGAACGAGATTTTGTCTATCTGAATGTATCTGATTCAGTTGAGCATCCAAATGAAATAGCTAGATTAAGAGTGAAGCTTTCTGTATCAGACAATATCAAGAATATCGAATTTTCAGATAATCGCTGTGCGTTGAATTCAGATAATTATTTAGTCGATGAGGAAGGCAATGTACGCGGTGCCTATGAGCTCACTAGACTTGATATTGATCGTTTTGCAGCGGAATTAGATATTTATTTATTGAATAAAGCGAATAAGCATGAATGAGAAAGGCTACCTGAAGGTCATAATCGGAATATCAATGGTTATTCCATTAGCTGTGGCTATTCTGATACTTACACCATTTAAAACTGGTCTGGGAGAATCGGAATGGATCAGGTCATTACCTGGCCTACACGCTGTTATCAATAGTCTAACTGCTGTTTTTTTGATTGGTGCTGTAATAGCAATTAAAAGAGGCAATACTGTACTTCATAAAAGGTTAATGCTCGTTTGTTTTTTATTAGGGTCTTTGTTTTTGGCTTCCTATATTCTGTATCATTCCTCTGTACCCACAACGATCTATGGTGATGTGAATCATGATGGGGAATTAAACTCCAATGAATTGCTAGAATTGGGATTATGGAGAACCATATATTTATTTACACTTTTCACACATATCCTGTTATCTATTGTAGTGGTTCCTTTTGTGCTTTTCGCCTTCTATTATGCATTGACTGATCAGCTCACAAAACATAAAAGGATTGTTAAGGGAACATTTCCGATATGGTTATATGTTTCTATTACTGGAGTGTTGGTCTATCTTATGATCAGCCCTTATTACCTTTGAGTTAGGATTTTAATAATGATGAAGAAAAAAATATTCCTTACGTTTTTCCTTTTATTGTCCGCATTGATAGAGAGCTTTTCTCAATGTGCGATGTGTAGAACTCAGATTGTCAATAATGTAAGCCACGGTGATACTGCGCTTGCAGCAGGGTTGAATTTCGGGATTATGTATTTATTCTTTGCACCATACCTTATCATCGGAATAGTTGCGTTTCTGTGGTTTCGAACAGCTAAAATTAATGAGCGAAAAAAGAGTATTATCAGCCGTATTAGAGGGTAAATGTCCCCGGTGTAGGAGAGGAGATATGTTCCAGTATTCCGTTTGGAGAGTATTGAAGTTTAACGCAATCAATACAAATTGTAGCCATTGTAATTTAAGGTTCGAAAGAGAGCCAGGTTTTTTTTATGGTGCCATGTACGTTAGCTACGCATTCTCAGTGGCTATTTTTATCACTTCAGTCTTTATTCTTTATTTCGCTTTTGGCGATCCATCATTGATGGTTTATGTTATTTCCATATCAATTCTTTCGTTATTATTCTACCCCTTAACATTTCGTTATTCAAGGATACTCTATATGTATGGTTTTGGAGGAATGAGTTACAATCCTGAAAAGTACAATTAATGTATATTGAGGTGGTTAATACTTTCATATGAAGGGAAAATTGCTTCTTTTTAGTTCTTTACTATTACCTCTGATATGCGTACTGTTTGTAGTAAATAGTAAGACTGATTCAGAAAGCATACATGAGGAAATACAAGCTAATCTTCATAGACTTATCCAAAAGCAAGCCTATGACTTATCTCTCTTTGAAGAGGATTTAGGAGTCTATAGCAATCCATTTAGTATTACAGAAAGTGGGGACTTCACCAAGCGAGTGTACCTCAATGGGGGATTAATCTATTGGAATGATGATTCATATACTCCAACTTATAGCTACCTCAAAAAACCTGATAGTGTTTATTGTATTAAGGATTCTTGGGGATTAAAGCTTGTTCAACGAAAACAAGTATGGACTGAGAGTGATTTAATTGAAATTTTCTCTATTGTCACAATCAACACTGATCCAAAAATCACTAATCAATATCTGACACAATCCTTGAATAGGGATGTTTTTGGGGACTATCAAATTACATTTTCTAATTCTGGCGAGTGGGAGTTCACCTACTACAATGCGCTTCTATTTAAATGTAAGATTCCCAATCAATCCACCATCAACTATGAAATAGTGGGCCTGATTACTTTGCTCATATTAGGCCTTCTCATTTTCTATTTAATTGAAGTTATTCTGAGGGAGAAATTCTCCCCAGCGATATATCACTTTTCGCTGATTGCTGGATTGATTTTTATGAGAGTAGCGGCTTCATTCTATATAGCTGATTTTATAGATAATATGCCTTTATTCAATCCAATACACTTTTCTATGGGTTGGCTGGCTAATTCTCTAGGAGAATTACTGTTGAGTGGTCTGACTTTACTGGGGGTATCGATAGTCATTTTTAGTTGGATTACTAAAAGTGTGAAAAATGGAAGAGTTAGTCAGAGTAGCCTGAAGTATTTATGGGTACTATCCATATTTGCTTGCCAATTCGTCTTGGCATACGGCACGTTTTTTAGCGTTTGGATACTGTTGGAGAATTCCCAATTTGTTTTGGATATCAGTCAATCCATAACAATTGATCAGTATCGAGTAACCTCTTTCATATATCTACTGAGTATTGGGATTTCTGTTTTTCTTTTATTCAATTGTTCTCAACGAATTTTTCGAGTTATACGGCTACCTATTCGCTTTGCTGGATTACTATCGATTGCCATGCTGGTGCTCTCTTTTGCACTATTCAATATGGAGGCAAGTTGCAGTTTCTTAAGTATCACCGTTGCTTTTTGGTTAGCTCACTTCTTCGGTTTGGATCAATCATTGGCTCGTTTGAAATACGAAAGTTTCTTGTATGTAGTAATGGTGTTTGCTTGTATTTCTTTTATAGTGGCCTTCGGTATATACAAACATGCCGAGAAGGATGATTTAGTGGCTAAAGAGAAGTTTGCCAACCGATTGCTTATCTCCAACGATATATTGGGTGAGTATTACCTCAGTGGTATAACAAAGGAAATATCCAATGATCTATACGTGCGCACGAGACTTTTAAGTAAAGTTTTAGCACGACAAAACATCCGAGACAAAATACAGAGACAGTTTCTCTCGTCTTATTTCAAAAAGTATGATATAGATGTTTACTTATATGGGGCTGATGGAAACTCTTTGGATTCAGATGGAAATACATCTAGTTTGGAACAATGGAAATCGGAATATGGATTAGTGGAATACCAGACTAATTATGAAGGGATCTATTTTATTCAAGACAAAGATGGAAATACTCGAAATAAATATATTTGTTTCATAGATATCGGTGCATATGGACGGCAAGTGGGGAGTATAGTTCTAGAGCTAACCCTTAAAAAATATATTCCTAAAAGTGTTTTCCCCGAATTACTTCTAGAAAGTCGATACTTCTTAGGTAGCAAAAAGGAGTTTGATTATGCAGTTTATGCTAACGGTGAGCTAATTTATAAGCAGGGCAGACACGGTTTTGAAAATATTGTTACAACTGTCGACTTATCTCGTCCAGAACTGTTTGAAAAAGGAATAGAGAAAGGGTATAGTCATTACTATGGATTGTTAACTGATGATGGAAGGTTGATAGTGATCGTGTCCTCGTCTTATGGTCTTCAAAAAGTGATGGCAAACATGAGTTTTATGTTTTTAGTTCTTGTTTTCACATCAGGCTTTTTGTTCTTGATATCACGTCTTTTTGTTTCAACTAAATCATTTAATCTTTCCACTAAGATTCAGCTTTATTTAGGCCTATCCTTTCTGGTTCCTATGGTGATAGTCAGTGTTGCACTTATTAATACGCTCAATTCTTCCTACAAAGAGGAGATAGATCGAAGCTTTTCTAAGGGTAGTTATAACGTAGCTGAAACGCTATTGGATTATTCGGAAGCTTTTTTCTCCAATCAGATAAACGTGGATGAATATGCCAATGAAGTTGCTAAAGCTGCAGCATTGGTGCAAAGTGACATCAACATATACGACGGAGATGGACATCTAATTACGAGTAGTCAGCCCGAAATATTCAAATTAGGGTTATTATCTCAGTTGATTGATCCAGAGGCTTTTTATGCAATAAGTCATAAAATGGCTCAGAATGTTATTTCCAATAAACGTATTGGATCGCTTGATTTTAAATCATCATATACCGCCCTTCGATCATTCAAGAACGGAAAGCTTCTGGGTATTCTCTCTACTCCATATTTTGATTCAAAGAATCATTTGAGAAGGCAACAGGTCGAAATATTCAATAATTTAATTGTCATATTCTCTTTCATTTTTATAATTTCTA
>CAYGPP010000065.1:0-19445 GCA_964351885.1 uncultured Marinoscillum sp. | reverse complement strand
ATGTCTGACATGGCACTTAAGCTAATTGATTAAACAAAAGTGTCTTGTTCATTCTTATCTTGCTTAATATCATTCTTAAATTTACATATTAGCAATCATAAAATATTTATAACCATTTCTCAATTGACCATCTCCTTCGATATAGAGAGCCAAATTTTAAACAGAAAAATGAATTTATACCAGAAATACGACTTCAAAATCAATTGCTATAACTCATGAAATATCGATTCCTATTTAGAGGAACATATGATATCATAAAAATTTCGATTAAAAATCTATTTATCAGGAAAATTGATAATAAGTATTTATTTATTCTATCACCTCCTTATTGTGGATCGACACTAATTACAGAAGCTCTAAGTAATCACTCTAAAGTGTCATGTAATAATCATCACGGCACCAGAGAAGGACAAAGATTACCTTTTGTCGAGAAACTAATGTTCAAGAGATCGGACAGATGGGACTCGCGAGCAGAATTCAACTGAATAAAGATTAAAAAAATTTGGGGGCTTTATTGGGATCAATCAAAACCGATTTTATTAGAAAAGAGCCCTCCCAATATTATGCGTGCCATAAATCTTCAAAAGCTCTTTCCACCTGCCTACTTTATTATTTTTGTTCGTAATCCATATGCCCATTGTCAAAGTCTGATGAGCAGAAATGACTATACTGCTAAAGAGGCTGCATATTTTGCTATCAAGTGTTTAATTCATCAAAAATCAAATCTAGAGTTATTGGACATGTCGTTATTCATATCATATGAGGAGTTTACGGAGAGTCCCGTTGCCGTTCAAACTAAACTTCAAGGCTTTCTTCCAAGTCTCAATGATTTGAAACTGGATAGAAAATTCAATGCACATAACTTTAAAGGTATACCTCTTGAAATCACAAACTTGAATACTGAGAAAATTAACAAATTAACAAATGAGGAATTGATAGAAATAGATTCTGTATTTTCAGATCACAAGGAACTGCTTTCCTACTTTGGATATTCCTTAATCAATGTAAAATAAAACTCCATACTAAATAGAGTTCATGAGCAATTCAGTTTAGGGAAAATCTGAGTACGACAATTACGAAGTATTCTATTATTAAGGATGGCTATTTAGCATTATTAGGTGTATTAGTCTTATTGGAAAGATCAGCTCTTAATAGCTTAGTGAAAATTTTGCCTCCAAGTTTATTCAAATGATGCTCATCATTCCTATATTCATCTGGACAATCCCAATCGCTGTAGTCTAAGAAAGTTAACCCTTTATAATTTTTATCATAAATCGAATAGAATTTCTCTGTATCATAATAATGATCTTTTCGAAACATAGGCATGTATAGAAGGATAAGCTTAATATTATGTTTTTCACATACGTCTATAATTTTTCCTAGATATTGATAGTTTACAGAGTGACCAACTTTTAACCACTTGCGAATTGGACTAGGTTCTTTTTTTCTATCAAAAATATTATTTGAAGCCCTATAGTGTCCATAATCGCCTAATGCCGTAGGTAGTTTTCTGGGCAACTTTTGAATTAATAAATGAAGGACATCCAATCTATAGTTGGAATAGACATTCCATTCTTCTCTCGAAAAAAAAGGAAAGTACAATGGCAAAAAATGGGACATTTCAGACTTGTCGTAATATTTAGAATCTGTATTTTCCTGAAGATCAGTTGGGGCAAATTGGAGGAATAAGGTATCTATTTGGGAATTTTTCTCAATTAATTTAAGAAGCTTCATGAAAGTAAATAGATACCTTTCTCCACCAGAGGCCAAGTTTATTGATGATGGATAAAACTCAGGATTTATACCTCTTCCTATATGGGAAGCTCCCATAAAAAGGGTATTTTTTTCTTGAGGTAATTGCCAAGATATGGTCTGTGCGTAAAAATATCGAGAAGCAATAAGTCCAATAAGAACCACGAATAGGAAGAACACAAGTGAACTTGTTTTCAAAATAAACCGTCGCATATCTCATTAAAATTTAAAATAAATAAACTCTTGCTGATCACCACTCAACCACACAAGAGAAAATACTATTGCATAGTAAAAACTATATCGCAAAATACGATTCCGGATTTTAGTAATGCCCGCGATAGCAAATTGCTCATGGCGACCGATCCACTCACAAATAATAAAAATACAAATTAACAGAATAGTTAAAACCCCTCTTTTCAAACCAGGAAAGCTTGGAATATTAAATATGGACATGGAAAATATTTCAGAAATATAATTAAAAGCATGTGCTATATTATCCGCTCTAAAAAATATCCAAGCAAAAACAGTTAAAGCAAAAGTTAAGAGCACAGATGAAAACTCCTTTATGTTTGGTAATAAATTTCCTTGTGCCACGATATCCAAATTATTTCTATTATTTTCAGTTAATAAGAGAGGTAGGAAATAAATAGCATTTAAAGCTCCCCAGACAATAAAGGTCCAATTTGCTCCATGCCAAAAACCACTGACAATGAAAATGACAAAAGTATTACGGACTTTCACCCAAGTACCACCTCGGCTGCCACCTAGTGGAAAATATAGATAATCTCTAAACCACGTAGAAAGTGAAATATGCCAGCGCCTCCAAAATTCAGCAATATCTCTCGAGAAATAAGGAAAGTTGAAGTTTCTCATTAAATCAAATCCGAAAAGTCTCGATGTACCAATGGCTATATCAGAATAGCCGGAAAAGTCACCGTAGATCTGAAAGGTGAAAAACAAAGCTCCTAGTACTAAAGTACTACCTGAATAATCTGCAGAATTATTGAAGATCAAATTTGCATATTCTGCGCAATTGTCAGCAATAACTACTTTTTTAAATAACCCCCAAAGAATTTGACGCATCCCATCCACAGCTAGTACATAGTCAAATTTTCTCTTAGTGTAAAATTGAGGCAACAAATGAGTCGCCCGTTCAATCGGGCCTGCTACGAGCTGAGGGAAAAAACTAACAAAAGCCGAAAAGGCAATAAAGTTCTTGGTTGGTTCCAATTTACGTTTATATACATCTATAGTGTAACTCAACGTTTGGAATGTATAGAAGCTAATTCCAACAGGTAAAATTATATTTAATGAGTTGGCTTGAATGTCCCTTCCAAAAAATGAAAATGCTATCATTAAATTATCTAGAAAGAAATTATAGTATTTGAAGACCCCTAGAAAACCCAGATTAATCAAAACACTGACCCATAGTAAGATCTTTCTTTTGGTGTGATTCTTCTCGTCTAATAGCAAACGACCAACTGAATAGTCTATAACAGTGCTGAAAAGTATTAAAGATAAAAACCGCCAGTCCCACCACCCATAAAAAATGTAGCTAGC
Source organism: uncultured Marinoscillum sp. (assembly GCA_964351885.1). Classification (GTDB taxonomy): domain Bacteria; phylum Bacteroidota; class Bacteroidia; order Cytophagales; family Cyclobacteriaceae; genus Marinoscillum. The sequence goes on along the minus strand of CAYGPP010000065.1, from coordinate 16,133 downwards.
GGCGACTAAAATAAAGTTTTGCCATTTCAAACTCTTTTTTGCTACAAACCAAAAAAGAATGAATACAATGGGAAGAAAAATTGCGAAATCTAAAGAGTTAAATATCAAACTAACTGAAGTTTAATGATCAATTCTCATGGTTGAAAATTGAAGTACAATGATTTGCAAACAAAGGTTAGTATAGCTCAAATGTCTGAATCTAGAAACACGTAGAAATGAGGATAGCAAAGTCATTTTACAACAGATTAACTACTTGCCTAGTTATACTTTTGAAACCTAATATTGGTGATCGACGGAAGCGTTAAAGCAAACGAAAACATCAAAGTATATATTCCATTCATAAAAACATTGCCTTTAAGTGACAAAAAAATCAAGAAAATATCAATAACTATAAACCTCCTGCGATTATATTTTGAATTGTATCTACTCAAACCCCACCGAAAGAAGTAAAAAATAATAATGTCAAAAATCACTAGCCCTAAGATTCCAAATTCACCAGCAATACATGCCACGTTTAGTCCATGCAAACCCTATAATTCGTTTATTTCTTTAGCCAAGTCCGCTGAAAACAATTTAGCTGACTCAGTAGTCATATGATTTCCATCTTTATATTTATACCTTTCTAAACGGTCATTATAGTTAAAATAGGGAATACCATATTTTTTGGAAATGTCCATCAATAAATTGTCAAATTCGGGCAAATATTGCTGTTCTATACTATGAATGCCTCTAGATACAGGTAATCTCACCAAATATGTAGTACCATGATTCTGCAGCAGTTCAATAGTCAAGACTAAATAGTCAAGACGTTCTTGTGAAAGTTCAAATCCTTCCGATCTATTGGAATAAAGCTTGACCTTACTTTTAATTTTCGTTTCTATTTCTTTCCCTGTGGGTTGATATCTAATCTCCAACCATCCATCTTCGTGTAAATATTCATGAAAATTAGTCAGTTGATCTACAAAAATGCTCCCCCATGTCTTTTTGTAGTTACGCATTAGATACTCCCAATTTGGATTTCGATTAGGATTCCCTATTTGGTCAAGAAAGCCATTTTCCCGACCTAAGCCTCTCGGTTGGTTGATCAATGATGAAATACTCCAGGGATCTACAGTTATAATAAAAATGCCATTTTTAGTAGAGAGGTCTAATTTAGATCGAACCGATTCATAGTAGATTTTTCCAAATGGAGAAGTATTAATGGTAAACGCATAGTTAAAAAATAATCCCTCTTTATTCTCTAATATACTGTCTAAAACATTGGGAACTAAGCCTTGAGCAGCTTTAGAGGTACCTAGAATAAGTGACTTTTGTGGGGGGGATGTAAACCTTCTATAGAAGGGGTCGGCATAACCGCCTATTGCCAGAACAGCTGCAACATGGCTCAGTATAACGATAATTATTACCCAGACAACCACTTTCAGAAACTTCTGCATATTCAAAATTGAAAATAGATAAACTCATTCTTACCGAGCACCGCAAAACAAAACACTAATAGATATACTAGCCCAGTTTTGATGTATAATTTATATTTAGGCCTATGCGCTACTTTTGATAATGGATAAGGAAGATCTCGGTTGAGCCATTCGATGAAGATCAAGCACATTAGACAAAAGCCAGTATATAAAATGTCAGGCCCTAGACTAATTTTCATTATCTCTGAAATCTGGAAATTAAATAATGACCAAGAAAATATCCCATTCAAATATCCAAAGGCATCCCTCAATGTAGGACTTCTGAAAAATACCCAGGCTATCACTGTCAGCAAAAAAATAAATCCTATCTGAATTCCTTCTTTCATACTAGGCAGATTCTTGCCTTCAGCAACCGTATTGAGATGCTGTCGATTACGATTAAATAATAGGGATGGTAAAAAATAAAACGCATTAAGTACTCCCCAAACTATGAAAGTCCAGTTGGCCCCATGCCAAAAACCACTCACAATAAAAATGACAAAGACATTGCGCACCTGCATCCATTTACTGCCTCTGCTCCCTCCTAGTGGAATATAGAGATAATCCCTGAACCATGTAGACAAAGAAATGTGCCAACGCCTCCAAAATTCTGCTATGTCACGCGAGAAATATGGGTAATTGAAATTCGTCATCAGATTAAATCCAAATAACTTAGATGTACCTATTGCTATATCCGAATACCCTGAAAAATCCCCATAAATCTGAAAAGCAAAGAACACTGCTCCTAGTAACAAGGTACTCCCCGAATAATCTCCATAATCATTAAAAATCTGGTTGGCGTACATCGCACAATTATCGGCTATCACCATCTTCTTAAATAAGCCCCAAAGAATCTGACGTAAACCATCGGTAGCCAACGCATAATCAAAGACACGTTTCCGAAAAAACTGAGGCAATAAATTCGAGGCTCTTTCAATAGGCCCTGCCACCAACTGTGGGAAGAAACTCACAAATGCCAGAAAAGCCAAAATGTCTTTTGTGGGCTCAAGTTTCTTACGATACACATCGATAGAATAGCTAAGCGTTTGAAACGTGTAAAAGCTGATGCCAACAGGTAATACGATATTCAACCGATCAACAGTAAGCGTGCTTCCCATGAGGGTGAAAGCATCCGCAAAACTCTCTGCAAAAAAATTAAAATATTTGAAAAACCCTAAAAACCCCAAGTTCGCTACTATACTTATCCACAAAAAGACTTTGCGCCTTTTTTGGTTGGACGTAATGTCCATCTGTACGCCTAACAGGTAATCTAAGAACGAACTAAATGCTATCAAGCTTAAAAAACGCCAGTCCCACCAACCATAAAACAAATAGCTTGAGATCACCAAAAACATGTTCTGAAGCTTAATGTTCCTGTTCACCAAAAACCAATAGATTAAAAAAACTATCGGTAGGTAAAGCGCAAACTCAATTGAATTAAATAACATTATTTCATTTTAGGTTTTCTAAAATACAGTCCCGTACATTTTTTGCTAAAAATTGATACCCTTTTTTCGAAAAGTGAACATTAAAATCAAGTTGAAATTCTGGGTTTTCTACTACATATGTGTAGAGATCGCATATCTTTATCCCATTATCGGACATAACTTCTGATGCCACCCTATTATATAACTCTGGAGATTGAGAGTTTCGATACGGTCCACCTTTTAGTTTTTCGGGAACTGGTGTTGTTGTTCCAAAAACGATAACTTTTGATCTCTCCCTCAGAATACTTACAATTAATTTGAGATTAGTTTCGTAAATATTTAAGGATACATTAACCGGATCTAAGTGATTCTTACTTGCTTTCCCGGTTTCACTCTTGACATGCTTCATGTCATGCAATCCAAAATTAAAATAAACTAAATCCCAATTTGTTGTACCTAACCAATTACTTAAATTTTCAATTCCTTTTTTTGTCGACCCACTATTTATTGGGCGTCCATCATCATTGACAGGTTGACTTATATATACCGATGGAGTAGATATCTTTAAGTATGGAAAAAAACCCAGCGCAATAGAATCTCCCAGAATCAGTACTTTTTTATGACCTACACCAGTGGGGACTAAGCTTGATAACATGACTCCAGAACTAGCAAGAATGAGAAAACTCCGCCGTGACAATTTCATTGAACCGGTGCATTTTTTGGAGCGTCAGACTCAACTTCATTATTCAAAATAGAAGGCAAAGTGAGTGCATAAGAAAACATCAAAGCATAGATACCATTCATAAATACATTCCCCTTAGTTGCCAAGAAAATCAGAAAAACGTAAATAACTAGAAATCTTCTTCGGTCATATTTAGATTCATACCTACCGATTCCCCATCTATAAAAGTAAAGACCCAATAAAGCAAAGAGAACGATTCCTACTAATCCAAATTCACCGGCAATACAGGCCAAATTACTATCGAATAATCCATTGGTTGTCACTACCCAATTCATTTGATCAATGCCTAACATCTTATAAACCTCACTACCTTGTGAATAAGTACTGCCAAACGTTCCAGAACCAGTTCCTAATGGGAAAAAATCAATAAAGAGCATAAAACCATAAAAATAAAGAAAGCTTCGCGGGTTGTAATATTCCACTGCATCCTTAGAGCCAACAGACATCAAATTCTTACTCGTGACATCAATAAACGAATCAGAAAGTGCAACAAAAACGCCTATAAAAATAATTAGCAGCAATGACAAGTAAATAATACTCTTCAAGTTGATTTTGAAATAATCCTTTAGCGTAAAATAAAGTATGACAGGATAAAAGATCAAAGAAGCTCTGCTTCCTGCCAGTACAGAAATCAGAATAGTACAAATGGTCAAAAGAACATAGTAAAACATTTTACTTTTAGACTTACCTTGGATAATATAAAATCCATAGATAATCTGAAGTAAAATCACACAATACGCCATATTATTTGGTTTGCCCTGAAAACCAACCACTCTCGGAATTCCCGCCAAAAACCTATATTTCTCTCCCTCACTAAGATCAAAATAATTTGGCAAAAATAGATTAACAAAAAGACCTAGGACTGATAGAGCGGCTATTACATGAAAATACCCCAGCTTATAATTACCTTTTGTAGCTGAATGAATAAGGTAAAAGACAATAAAGAATTTTAGGTGCGTAAAAATTTGAATAGCAGAAATCACCCCTCCCCTATAAAAAGGAGAAGTAATCGATATTAGAAAGAGTAAAATAATGCTTACTGAAATTACAAATGCAGGAACCGGAATCCTTCCTGTATAAATGTGATATAGGACGAGCACCACAAAGACCAAAACCAGTAACTCATCAATAATAGTAATAACTTGTTCTAAGTAAGGAAAGAGCAGGGGAAATAATATGATTAAACCACAACCTACCAGCAGTAGAGTAATCAACATATTTAACTGTTTCTTGCCAATTAATAGTTGATACATTTTAGTTGATTTTTAATCCCACTCATGAAAATCTAAGCCTGTCAACTCTCGTAACTCTCCAATTGATCCTTTAAACTCATTTTCCATTAATCCCTGTTTCAAACGAGGAGACAATCTGAATTCTTCCTTTTTAGCTTTTTTAGAATTCCACCGAATTACCAATTGCTTTAATTGATGTCTTAATTTGAAACTTGGAAGAACCCATTTTAATATTTTCTTTATTGGATTCTCTTTATACAATAAGACATTCACGCCCTTACTCTTAGGAGAAAAGGCTTGATTGCTGCTAGTATATTTATAGGAGGAAAACTGCGATACACCAAGGAAGTTCTCTACCTGTAGAAGGGTCTCCTTCTGCTTCTTCACAAATGTTTCGAAAGTCAAAAATAAAAACTGCCTCTTGTCATAATAATCATAGTATTTCTTAATGTACTGATCATACCTACTCCATTGAACTATTGGCTCATAAGGATACTTAACCTTACTTCCTGGCTCTACATAATCCGAGTTAGTGCACTCCTCAAAAGTACCCTCCAGAGCCAATCTTCTTTTAAAATGCAGATAGTAGGAATAGGCTCTATCAGCAGGGTTTCGCATGATAACAATGAATTTTACCTTGGCTCCCAAATCATCATAAACCCGTTTTGGATCTGCGTATAAATAATTTGCCGCAACATCTCCCGCTATTAATTCATTCTTTTGATTCTCAAAATATTTCAAGTACCAATCCAACCCATTCGCATATACTTCATCTTCATCGAAATAATGAAAGTCCTTTTCCTCTGGTAAGTAGACCTCTGGGTGCTGAATTAACAGATCATGTAGCGTGGTAGTCCCTGACTTTGGAGCCCCAAGACACAAGAAACCAATATTAGACTTCATCAATACGAGCTTTTAAGTTTCTTATCAAACCTATCATAAAGTACGTTCCAAAACCCACGAATAATCCTAAGAAAGTCCCAACAAAAACAGAAATCAATGGGCTTGGATAGGAGGGTTTTCTGGAGACAACTGGAGGATCTATAACTTTCAATACTGGAAGATTCTCGTTAATCTTAATTTTTGTGGACTCTAGTTCTGTGGTAATAGTAGAATATATATCATAGGCCAATTTGTATTCAGCAGATAATTTCCTTTCTACAGATTTAATCCGTTCTGTGACAATATTCGAATTTGCATCTTTCCAATTAGTAAGTTTCTCTTCGGCAATATTCAAATCATTCAGAGCCACCAATTTCTTGTTTTCTAAAAATTGTATCTGGTTGCTTTGAACAGATAGATAAAACGAACGAACCTCATTTGTTAAATTGATAGAAACTCTTTGAGCTACTTCAGCTGATACAACAGGATCAATAGTGCTAACGCCAATTAAAATAATTCCGGATTCATTAACCTCCAAAATTATCCTTTCGCTTAGTTCAGCAATAGTTAAGGCTTCTTCTAAACCTATTTCAATCACGCCATCATCGTAGGTCATTTTGTAAGTTTCGTCCGAATCCCTTAAAAAAGACCGAACTAAGGAAGGAAGACCGATAGTGTAAGTTTTAATAAAAACAATAACCGAATTTAACGGTGATTCAACAAAGCCACTATAAATTAAGTCTTTAAGCAAAAACTGAGTTGTATCGCTGGAAATATGAACCTTTTGCCCTAGCAAATCCAACTGGAATTTATTGGTGGCGACAATAGCGGCATATTGATAAGTTGAAATACCAACTGAAGACTGACTCATAGATAAGCCCGCCAAACCAGAAAATTGACTCAAAATACTACTTGAGCCATACTGTGAACTCGAATTAGCTGAAGGCAATAATTTAATGGTAGAAGTATATTCTTTGGGAGTTAGCAAGTACAAGAAGACTCCTATAAACAATCCTATTAATCCCCCAAAAAACAACCATTTTTTACCCCTAAGTACAAATTGAATCAAATCCTTGATGTCAATTTCTTGGACATTATTATTTGTGTCGTTGACCATTTAATTTCCTTTGATATTGTTAATAATCCATCTCCTAAATTTAAATGGAACCAACGCAGCACCCATCAAAAATATTGGTTCAATTCGTATTCTGCCTTTTAGAGATTCGGCTGCATTACTCCAAACTTTACTTATCTCGGAGGTATGCATTAAATATTTACGTGATAGAAACAGATGATAATTTGAATTCCTTTCTCTCATATTAGGCTTTCTACCCCTCATTATCTGAGCCAATTCTTCCACCTGTTCGTCAAAAGCAAAACCTTGTTGCAATATCTTTTTCTTTATTACATTTAACCCTTCATTAAAACCCTTTAGAGATATAGAATTAGGTCTTAATCTATATTGCAATAGCACTCTTGCTATAGAATGAAGTTCACCATGCTCTTTCATTTTGAGCCACAACATATGGTCCTCAAAGTACTGTCTGATAGGCTCATAATATCCATCACATTTCATTGCGATTTCTCTTACAAACATTACCGTAGGGTGCTGTAGGGGACAGTGAATGTATGGGTTCTTCATACGTTTGGGGAACTCAAGGCTATTGTATTTAGTGAAGACATAATTCCCATTCATATCTATGATCTCAACATCAGTACCCGAAACCACGCAATTAGGATGTTCGATCATGTAATCATATTGAACTTGAAGACGAATTGGTAATGCAATATCATCTGCATCCATTCTAGCAATATAGTAACCCTTCGCAATGGCAAGACCTGCATTCAAAGCTTTTGACAGACCCTCATTTTCCTGTTTAACATAGACGATTCTATCATCCTTAAATGAATTGACAATCTCTTCACTTTTATCCGTAGAACCATCATTGACCAATATTAGCTCAAAGTCCTTAAAGGTCTGATTTAAGATACTATAAATAGATTCTTCAAGATACCTTTCTTCATTGTAAAAGGTTAGCAATACTGAAACCACTGGGATACTTACCATTTGAATTTCTCCCCTAACAAACTAACCAGCTTTTTTGACTCTCCTTGGTAGCAATTCTCTAAATACAACCTAGCATCCTCAGGCACTTGATCTCGACTACCCACGTTTCTTGGTTTGAGGGTCCTTGGCACAAAGTGTTCTATTCCAATAAAGTCACAGACCTCATTTAAGATTTTTTGTGGCTCAGAAAAAAACTCTTCACTTTTAAGAAATAAGATCTGATTCTTATCAAAATTTGTGACCCAATTTTGTACTTGTTCAGAATACAAACCCCTTGACGCATAGCTAAAAACGCGATTATTCTCCCATTGTTGCCTTGTCGCCAAATCAAGATTGTTAATCTCAACCAACCGTTCTTGCTCCAGTTTTAATGCACTCAAAAAATCCTTATTTGGTTCCTTATGACGTCTGACCTCCATTTTGTAATGTGAAAAGGCTCTTTCTATAGGATCTCTTAACAAGATTATAATTTTCACAGCTGGTAAACCCTGCGCAATTCGCAAAGGAACCTTTGGATGAAAAAAATAAGATGGAGTAGCTTCCCCAGTAATTCTATTCTCATCTAAGATTGGAAAAAAACCTTTATACCAATTGATCCCCCTTTTAATATAAAGATCAAAATAATTTGTTTCTTTCTTCAACGGAAGATGTACATCTGGGTGTTGATCCAAATAATAGTAGAGGCTGGAAGTTCCTCCTTTTTGAACACCTGCAATAATAAAACTCGGAAGAGTTCTTTCCCCAACATTTGAATTCAAAAACACCCTAAGATGAATCAGCGCTACTCTAATTGCCTTTTTTATTCTCACTCTCTATCTTTTCTAATTTTGTTAACATTACCTGATATGCATCAGGATACCACAAGTCAAAGTCGTTTCTATACCTCTGGTAGACCAAATCAACGAGTTCTCTGCTAAAATAATCAATAGATCTAGGTTTTTGCGCGCTCTCTGTTTTATTGTAATGTGGCAATTGGTCTAAATCATATGTATTCACTAAATGTGAAAAGTCCTCAGATATATTCTCCATTTTTCCGATAAAATCCACTAATGTCTTTCCGTTCCTGTGAATCAAACTATATTGAGATTTAAAATGCCCATCAGAATATTTATCAGGGAGATTGGATATTTTTCGGACAAAAGAATCAAAAGATTCCCCCTCCTTTATATAACCGAATAGGTAGTCGCGATAAAAATATAGTTTCTTTTTGGGGTTTAGAACTTTATCAAAGTAGCAAGAAAAAATCCTCTCAAAAGGATTCCTTACAAAAGTAAATTTGAAGTAATTATCAAACCTTGTTGATGCGGGTACTCGCTTTCCTAAAGACAATTTTGCCTTATTAAATCCATCATCGTCTATCTTATTGTCGATTGTAATGGAATAGAGTGACGCTTTGATAGATGAGCAAGCAACTTTTGAATTATTCAAATAAGCAATTTTCTTTCTCTCCTCAATGAAATAAAAACTTGGAGTAATATTTCTGAAAAGAAGTAAATTTTTTACGTGTCTTCCTGTTATCCAGATTCTTCTTATACTCATTCAACTAAAATTATTCTAAACATTCTGGATACCAGATTCGAAAATCGTCATAGTACCTTGAGATTATTTTATCTTCAACTTTTGAAGAGAATTCGTTTACCTTTTTTTTGCCAGTGTCTGACCTATTATAATGTGGAAATTTCGGAACACCATGGTCAAGTAAAATCTTGGAATCCTCCTCCATATTTTCCATCCTACCGATAAAATCAATATTCAAATTATCTTTACACTGTAGTATTGCATTTTGAGACTTAAAATGCCTATCAGCGTATTTGTCAGGTATGGCGATAATTTTATCAACAAATTCCTCAAAATTTTTAACCTTACTTAAATAACCAAAAAGATAGTTGTCAAAATATGGGATTTTACGCCCATAATTTTCAATATCATTTTGAAATTTACTTTTGTAACATGAATAGATTCTATCAAAAGGATTCCTTACAAAAGTGAATTTAAAGAACTCTTTGTGAGACCTATTCAATTTCCCTCTGTAATTGTGCCCATGTACTCTATGTACTCCATAATTATCATTGACTTCCTCCTCCTTATCCAAGAGTGCTCTTTTAATTGAGGAGCAAGCTACCTTCGGATTAACTATGTAAACAATTTTTAATGACTCGTTATAAAAAAACTCGGTGGGGTCTAGGGATTTATACAGAAAAAGATTCTTAACGTAGCGGTAAGATTTTTGAACAATTTTCATTTTATTCTTCCAATTTATGCATAAGGTCTTCGTACGCATTGGGATACCATCTAGTAAAATCGGTCTTGAATCTTTCGTAGACCTTTGTCGCAAGTTCAGGCGTATAAAAATCAAGCCATTCCTGACTTACCGATTTATTCTTTTTAGGTAGCTTAGCGAGATTAAATTTTACTCTAATATGATCAAAATCATTCTCAATATTTTCAAATCGTAACACATCTACAAAAGAGGAAGTCTTATCAATAATTGATGATTGACTTCTAAAATGAATATCCGCAGAACTATCAGGAATAACCAATATTTTGTCTACGAAATTCTCGAATGATATATCTTTTCTCAAACCATATATCAGACTACCAAATAGGTACCTCCCATACAACCATTCACCCCTAATTATTTTGTTTTTGTAGCAAGAAACCAATCGTGTAAAAGGATTCCTAACTACTGTAAATAGGTAATAATCCCCAACATTAACCAGTTTGAAAACCGAACGGAGCTCTCCATGTTGTTTAAGTACACTTTTAACTGAAGTACAAGCAACTTTAGGATTCTCTATGTATACTACTTTAAAACCGTCCAATATTCTAAAGTAAACAGGCCAATAATTACCATATCTCATATAGTTCAATAAAAAATGAATCATCAATTTAATTGATCTAACCCTGAACAATCTAAGAATCAATTTTACAAGTTCCATCTAAACAATCTAATGCCAAGTTTTATTCGTACAAAATACACCCTGGCTATATTCATCAAACTAACTATCACAGAACTCGTAATGGCCGCACCCAAGAGACCATATTGAGATAACATTATGGGATACAGGACAAAAGTCAATAACAAGCCTCCCAAACCGATTTTAAAATTAATATTTTCTTGGTTGGCCATAGACAAACTTAATCCCACACCGGCCGTAGCAATATTGATTGATTGACCTACAATTAAGATAAGTACATATCTATTGATGTCAATAAAATCATCACCCCATAGGGTAAGCACTTTATCACCAAAAGAAATAAAAAATAAAAAATAAAATATCGCGATACCCGACAAAATGTAGTTGGACTTACCTAAATAGACTTCAAGATCTCCAATTTTACCCTTTTTAAACATAGTCGAAATTTTAGGCCCCATAATGCTATTAGCAAGATTGAGAAATATCATTAACAGATTTGCTAGCCTCCACGCCACATTATATTGGGCCACTTCGGTAAAAGATAGAAAATAACCAACATACAGAGTGTCAAGATTACTATTCAATATGTACATTACATTTATACCCCAAAATGTGCTTTGATCTCTCCTTAGTCCCAGTTTCTTACCAAGCAGATCAACCCTGTTTAACTTGACATCCCCCTTCTTGTATAGAAATAAAAATATTGCGAGAATGGTAAACAACGAATATCCAATACAATAACCTATTAGCGCTTCTTGAGTCGTCAAATTACCATCAAATAGAAAAATGACGATCCCAATCATCCTAGTATAACTTTTAGGAAGCTCTAAAAGAAAATTAGAAAGACTAATTGAACCGAAAGATCTTAGGAACAGTGCTATTAATTGTCCGTAGACTCGTGGAACTAAAAGAATACAGTAGAAGTGAATAATCCATAAGGGTATTTGAATGTCATCAAAAACTAAGGGTATCACCCAAATTGATAAACCCGCAATTACTAAAGATAGTATCCCAATTTGAGCTAATACTCTTCCCAATAGCTTCGATAATTCCCTAAAATTTCGTTCACCAAAAAGATAAGAAGCATGTTTTACCACATAGTTAGAACTTCCAATCAGGCTAACAGTAACCAAAATTGTAAAAACTTTATCTAACAGATTAATAAACCCGAGTCCCTCAGCACCAAGCTCTCTAGCCAATAAGATGCTCAGACCGAAAGCTATGGCCATAGACCCAACCTTGAATAGTAACGAATAGAGGCCCGTTTTTAAGTCTCGAGATGCTCCCAATTTCATCAAACTCTACATTTAATCATGAAATAACTGGTCATTATAATGATCAGTAATTATAATATCATCGAAATATATATCCCTAGTATTTACTATAATTGGGTACTTATTCCATCTTGGTTTGTAAATCCCAAATTTTAAATACAGCCCTGTATCTTTATAACAATTTGGACTATTTAACCTTTTTACAACCAATTCACCATCTTTCCATATCTCAATTAAACCATTGTCCTCCGCGCTCCATAAAGCATGAATTCTCCAGTTAATCCACACCCCCTTTTCAATTTTTAGTGAGTCTAATAAAACCGTGGTTTTTATCGCATCCTTGTCAAAATTATTACTTGAAATTGGATTACCTGATGAGCTTTTAATCCTCCAGCTATCCCCACGTATTGATATTGCTAATGGCATTGTACCGCCATATTTATACGCTTTTGAGTGGTGCCACTGTGTGACAATATCCATGTTATGCGCATTATCAAAAATCCAATTTTCCGGAATCAATAACCTGATCTGGTACCAATATTCCTTCCCGTACTCAAATTCTTTTTGCTGTCCTTTCCGTATAATCTCTGCCCTTTTATGATTACCATTATTCTTATCCCTATTAAAATGAATGTGCAACACATGACCATCAGAATCTAGATAATTATGGGAACTGCGAATAAAACTTCCTTCACTTTTTGAATCGATCTTCCATTCACCTTTATCAATCAGGTTCTCATCAAATGAATCCATAAAGGGTTTAGTTTGACATGATAATTGGCACGAAAGAATGATTATGAAAATGAATATACTTGAGACTCTTATCACAGGTTATACTAAGATATTTTTTTCTTGACCATCCTAATTTGTCAACCGATCTACAATCAAAAACATCGTCAAAACACTAGAAGAGAGTCCAATTAACCGTTCGGCAGAAAAACTTTCTCTCTCAGGCTTTGATGGAACAATAATTTCAGAACCCGGCTCTACTTTTGGATAGTTTTTAAACCAAAGAAATCTTTTGGTTCTTGCAGCGCTTCCATTTGGATAAACGATATATGCCTTTCCAGTCTTTGCGTCAGAAGCAAACCCACCAGCCGATGATATGTAGTCCGTAAACTTACTACTTCTATCAAAAAGTATATTGCTTGAGAAATTAACCTCCCCTCTAACTCGAACCGTTTGAAGCAGCTTCGGAATACTAATAACATCTCCATCCTTGACTAACAAATCCTGCGCACTTCCAGGATTTGCCATAATTTCTTCTAACTCTATTGCAATAGCTTCATTTCGACTAATCTGAAATGTACCAGGAGCAACGTTCTCTTGATTCTGATTCAAACCTTGAAGTCTTAAAAGCTTAACTTTTGCTGCCTCTTCTTCATCAAAATATTCTGTCTGCCTTATTAAAGTCCCTCCCTCGGGATAAGCCTCTTCCGTAAAACCACCTGATCTTTTTACTAAATCAGAGATTCTCTCTTCCTTCTTGTTAATCACGTATTTCCCAGGATAGTTCACCTCTCCTTCCACCTCTACTGTTCTTAGCTCGGTGAATGCTGGACTTTTTCTAATTGTTACCAAATCAAAAGGCTCCAACTTAAACTTCGAGGCATCCTTTCCGATGGACAAATCCTCACTTATAGGAAAACTAAACAATTGTGATTCAAAGGATCTGTCAACCTTACTTTTCTCAGTGATAATTCGAGCGACCTCTACAGTCGATTTTGCAGCAGTAACAGTAAAACCACCAGCTTTTAGAATTACATCTTCAACAGTCAGGTTATCTTGAAAGTTAAAACTGCCAGGATTTCTTACTGCCCCCTGAACTCTGACACTAAACGATCCTTGAATATCAAAAATTGAACGAATGTTCACTATATCATTTGCTTGAAGTACAAAATCAGAGACCCCTGAAAGCACACTATCAATATTGAATTCAATATTTCTCAATGTTAAATCACTATTCGAGCGCACCACTTGGCCTCTAGAACGGAAAGCATCCGCTGTAACTCCTTCCGACTTAACTATTAACTCGGAAATTTTCAATCCCTCTGTATATTCATATTCGCCGGGGCGGTACACGGACCCTGAAATAGTGACTAAATTTTCATAGATATCCACTATTCTTGAAATCCTAATTTCATCTCCAGACTGTAATTCAAAGTTTTTAAACTCTTCATTTTTTATAGTTAAAATCTTTCTTGATCTCTCAGTAACTCTTCGAATGGTCACTAGCTTGGTATAGGCTTCATCAGTGGTGCCTCCTGCATAGTCCATGACTGTTTGAAGACTTTCTCCGCTCTCTAACTCATAGATAGCAGGATTTTTTATTTCCCCAATAATCTTAACTCGCTTACCATAATACGGTACTCTAATTACATCTTGATCGTTGAGAGAAACATTATTTTCAACAACTCCCTTGAGCAAAAAATCATAAATATCGAAAGTTGAAATTAGCTTACCCGATCTAAATAACTGAACCTCTCTATAGCTACCATTTTTGGTTGGACCACTTGCTCTAAACAAGGCATGAAGGATTGTGCTCATAGAAGAAATAGTGTACGTTCCAGGTTGTTTAACCTCACCAATGACATTCACCTTAATGCTCCGAATACGACCTAAGCTAATTTGACCATAAGTGTTTTTGTCTCCATAACTAGAGTTATTTAATCCAGCATAAATTTTTGATAACCTGCTCAATATTCTCGAGGAAGCAACCTCTATACTCAAGCCACTCACGTATACAGGTCCTAGATTCGGTATCTTAACGATACCTTCGGGACCGATAAGGAGTTGATAGGTTTTTTCAGATGCTCCCCATATATCCACTATGAGTTCATCCCCCGCCCCAAGAATGTAATTCTCGGGAGTTGGAATATTTACACTTGGAGAAAAGTTTAAATTACTATTACTAAAAACTTCTGATCCAAAAATTGCTCCTCCAATCTCATCATTATCTTTATCAGAAATATCTAAATCCTCTAAATCCAAACCGTACTCTTCTAATTCCACCCTTAGTTGGGTTTCATCAAGGGTGGAACTCCCACTTTGAGATTTTAGTTGGGATATTCTTGATCTAAGTTGAGAAATTTGAGATTCTGACATTCCCTTTGCTCTGGCGATATTAAGAACTTGGGTTTCACTGTAACCTCTGTTTTCTGCCTGATCTACGGCTCTTTCTAATTGTTGATCAGACACCTCAGAAGGAATGATATCAGTAGGCACAGCTAAATCCTGTGCTAGCAGTTTAGTACTCGTTATCGTAATGATGAAACAAAGAATTAAAACTGAAATTCTCATAGAATAATTATTTACTTCTTCCTGAAACTAAAAACCAAGGATTTAATAAGTTCTCTTTATTATAAATCACCTTATCTTGAGAGTCTTTTATAGTAACTTTTCCTCCAGATTCCTCTACAATAATCTGTGCTGCAGCTGTATCCCACTCCATAGTTGGTGCATACCTAGGATATAAATCAGCGGCTCCCTCTGCTACCAACAATAGTTTCAAAGAACTGCCTTTTGAAACCACCTCAGGATGATGCAAAGCATCCAAAAACTCTTGCGTCTCATCATTGAGATGCGAACGAGAAGCCACCACCTTCAAGCCTTCATCCTTTTTATTGAATGCATTGACTTGAATGGGCACGCTATCTTTAAAAGCTCCCTTGTCTTTTGTTGCCCAATACATTTGATTCAGAATTGGGGCCTGAACAACCCCAAGCACTACCTTACCCTGATGAATCAGAGCAATATTAACAGTAAATTCTCCATTTCTCTTAATAAACTCTTTGGTGCCGTCAAGCGGATCAATCATCCAGAAGTAATCCCATTCCTTCCTCACATCAAAAGGAATCTCGCTACCCTCTTCACTTAATATTGGAATGCCAAGTGGGTCCAACTCAGCTACGATGGCATTATGTGCCGCCTTATCAGCCAAAGTAAGTGGTGAGTTGTCTGCCTTAGCCTCAACAGAAAAATCTCCTGATTCATAAATTTTTAGAATCTCAGCACTCGCTTTTATTGCGGCTTGTTTGGCTACTTCGAGTAGGTGGTCTATTGTATGGTTTAGAGGCATTATTATAATTAAGAGTGCTTTGACTAAGAGAGCGATAACTTATTACCCACCCCTTGAC
>CAYGPP010000064.1:0-20138 GCA_964351885.1 uncultured Marinoscillum sp. | reverse complement strand
GTTTCAGCCACTCACCCATCTCTCCGGATAATTCATGAGCCTCTCTGAAAAGGAGTGCAAATATAGCATTTCAACATAAAAAGTCTAACGCACACCTTTAAAAAAATCAGAACTCGGAATTAAAATAGTTTGATACCATATATCCTTAAAAATCGTTAAATGAATCCACTCCAAATTGGGCGTTCTCAAACGCTTATGTAATTTTGGCACCTTATGACTTGGGCCTATTCCATCGACACATTCGAAATAGTATTGATAGCGGCCTTCGCTGTGCTTTACTTGCTGTATTTCTTACGGTTATACCGCGTGAAGTCTAACCTCAACGTGCCCATCGGCAAGTGGTTAATTAAGTTTTTTCTTCGGACAGCCTATTTCATCCTTATGATTATGGCCCTTTTAGGACCCTCTTTTGGGGAAACATCCAGAGAAATCAAATCCGTCGGGAAAGATTTGTTCATCTGCGTGGACTTGTCAAACTCCATGAATGCATTCGATGTGCAACCTACTCGCCTCGAAAAAGTCAAATTTGAACTCAATAATCTCGTTGAAGCATTTAGTTCTGATCGCATTGGCCTAATCATGTTTTCCAATGAGGCTTATATGCAGTGTCCTTTGACTTATGACAACAACGCGCTGAACCTCTTTATTCAGGCATTGAATACCAATTTGGTTCCAAATAGTGGTACAGACTTTGGACCGCCTTTAAAACTGGCTTTGAAGAAATTGACAGATGAAGAATCAACGGTTTCACAGCAAAAATCCAAAATAATCATCCTCATAAGTGACGGGGAAGATTTCGGTGAAGAAACGGCTCAGATCACGGAAGAAATTGAAAACTCTGGCATTAAGCTCTTCACTTTGGGCGTTGGCACTCAGAAGGGTAGCAAAATAATGACAAACAGAGGGTATAAGAAAAACAATCAAGGTGAAGAAGTCGTAAGTAGAATCAATAATTCGTCACTGAAGAAGATAGCCACGGATACAGGAGGAAAGTATTTTGAGATCAACGAAAGTCAAAATGATGTAGAGCGAATGATTAACTCTATAAACGATATTGAAGGTGAAATGCGAGATAGCAAGCAAATGGACACTAAAGCCAACAAGTATTATTACTTCTTGAGTATCGCGCTCCTTTTGATGATTTTTGATGTATTGATCAGTGTAAAAGTGATAAGAATATGAAGATACTATTGCTATTGCTTGTGATGATCACCGCTGATCCTACTGAGATTTCGAGAAACAATAGGCTGAAGTCCCAGGGCGAAAAAGCTTTCATAGCTAAAGACTTTGCCAAAGCAGCCTCAGCATACAGCGAACTTTATGACACCCTAAGTATTCGCGATCCAAAAATTGGATTGAACCTCGCACATAGCCATTTTGCACTGGGTGATACTGCGAATGCCAAACTCTATTATCAAGGAGTGGCCGCAGAGGGTGACAAGAACACTAAGTCCATTGCGTATCAGCAATTAGGTGTTATTGCGAAAAAACCAGAAACACTGAAGGAGTCGCTTCAATATTTGAAATCAGCGCTCAAGGCCAACCCTTATAATGAGGAAGCCAGATACAACTATGAGTTGGTGAAGAAGCAACTTAATCAGCAGCAGCAACAGCAGGATCAAAATCAGGAAAACCAAGATCAAGAAAACGAGGAGAATCAAGACCAAGAACAGCAGGATCAAGAGAATCAGGAAAACCAAGATCAAGAGAACCAAGACGGAGAGCAAAGCGAAGAAGAGCAGGAGAATCAGGAGCAAGAGTCTGAAGAAGACGGTGAGCAAAGTGATGAGGAGAAAGAGCAAGAATCTCAAGAGGGGGAAGAACAAGACGAGAGCGATGAGCAAAACCAGCAGCAGAGTACTCAAGAGAAACTTGAAGAAATGAATATCACTGAAGACAAGGCCAGAATGATACTAGAGGCTATGAAAAACAATGAAATTCAGTACATTCAACAGCAAAAGCGAAAAGCCACCAAACCTCAGGACACAGGAAAACCCGATTGGTAAATATCAACCAGAGTTGAATTAATCAGTCATCAAATTGAGGTAACTCGATACGCATTGACTTGATACTGAGATTTGAGTAGGCTAATCACCAGTGTGTCAATAACCCCAAAAAACACCCAAACTATGGAAGAAGTATTCATCATCTCAGCAGTCCGCACCCCTATTGGAAGCTTTGGCGGAAAACTATCAGGCTTCACCGCTACTGAACTAGGAAGCATAGCCATCAAAGGCGCACTCAACAAATCAGGAATTGATGCTCAGCACGTGAATGAGGTATTCATGGGCAATGTTATCTCATCAGGCTTAGGCCAAGCACCTGCCAGACAAGCCTCAATTGGTGCTGGTATTGGTCACAATGTGCCTTGTACTACAGTCAACAAAGTATGTGCTTCTGGCATGAAGTCCGTCATGCTCGGTGCTCAATCGATCATGCTTGGCGTGAATGATTGCGTAGTGGCTGGAGGAATGGAAAGTATGTCCAATATCCCCTACTATGTTCCCAAAGCAAGATTTGGATACAAATATGGTCATGGTCAAATGCTTGATGGCCTCATGCATGATGGCCTCTGGGAAGTCTACAATGGTTTCCCGATGGGCAGCTGTGCAGACAATACTGCAAAGGAGATGAACATCTCTCGCGAGGCACAAGATGAGTTTGCCATCAACTCTTACAAGCGGGTGGCAGCTGCCACTGAGGCTGGTAAATTCAAAGATGAAATCGTACCAGTAGAGATTCCACAGCGGAAAGGTGATCCCATCATCATGGATACTGATGAGGAATTTAGCAATGTGAACTTTGATAAGATTACTGGACTCAGACCTGTATTCAATAAAGACGGCTCAGTAACAGCTGCCAATGCTTCCACGATCAATGATGGTGCTGCTGCGTTGGTTTTGGTTAGTAAGAAAAAGCTAGATGAATTAGGCGTGAAGCCATTAGCAAAGATCATCGGTTTTGCAGATGCAGCTCAAGAGCCAATTTGGTTTACGACTGCTCCATCAGAAGCCATTCCTAAAGCCATTAAACATGCGGGAATAGAAGCTGCTGATGTTGACTTCTACGAAATCAACGAAGCGTTCTCTGTGGTAGCTCTTGCGAATAATCAGAAACTTGGACTGGATAACTCAAAAGTAAATGTGAACGGTGGAGCAGTTGCGCTCGGACATCCACTTGGAACTTCCGGCGCAAGAATTATTGCAACACTCAATTCTGTGTTGCATCAAAACAATGGTAAAATAGGTGTTGCAGGAATCTGCAATGGCGGTGGCGGTGCATCTGCCATTGTTATTGAGAAAATGTAATCCACACAAATAAAATGGAAAGCCTTACGTTTGTCAAAACGTAAGGCTTTTTTCGTATATGCGTATTCTTCTACTCCTATTCATTTTCACCTCCACTATGGTCTGCACCGGTCAGACTAAAGTCACTACTACTTACCCCAACAATTCATCGCTCATCAAAGAAGAATACTACATCCTCAATGGCGACTCCTCTATGATCGATGGTGAATACAAGCAGTTCGGCCCTTCCGGTGCTGTGGTAGTGAAAGGTCAGTTTAATAGCGGTAAAAAAAACGGTGTATTCACGAATTACTATGAGAATGGAAATATCCAACGGGAGACGCTTTATGAAGAAAATCTCCGCCAAGGACTCACCAAGATTTTCAGTCCAGAAGGCAGTCTAGTGCAAGAAGCAACCTTCAAAAACGATACACTCGTAGGTGAATTAAAACTCTACAATCAGTATGGAATACTTATCGGCTCATCTAGTTTCAGAGGGGGTAAGCCAGACGGAATGGTCAAAGAATTTTATAGTGATGGAGTGGTGAAAGAGGAAGTGCTCTATGCCAGTGGAAAACCTAATGGATATACTCGCCACTACTATGAATCAGGCAATCTCAAGCTGGAGGCTGAATACGTTGGAGGGCTATTGGATGGATCATATAAGACCTTCTACCCTTCCGGTGAATTAGAAATGGAAGCTTTGAACCAGCGTGGTGAACGTTCTGGATTCATTAAGTATTACCATGAAAATGGCCAATTGAGATCTCTAGGTAAATATGAAAATGGAGAACTCAATGGATCATATAAAGCCTATCATGAAGATGGGAGTCTGCACAAAGACTTCAAATTCACAAATGGCTATCGCATTGGGAAAAACACGGAGTATTTTCTCAACGGAAAGGAAAGCTTCGTAGCACAATTCTCCAATCGTGGCTTGAATGCGAAAATCGAAGAGTATTATGAAAAGGGATCGCTCAAAATCGAGAAAGAACTGCTCAATGAATTGTCACATGGCACTTGGATCTCCTACGACGAAAGAGAACGAATCACTTCGAAGAAGAATTACCAAAATGGCAAACTACATGGAATCACCTATCTCTATGACAAAGGGAAACTGATCAGTGAGTCCAATTATGGGTTCGGTATCCAGCAAGGTGAGTCAAAAACATTCTATCCTAACGGCAACCTTATGACGCTGGAAAACTGGAAACTTGACAAGCTCCACGGTGATTTTGTAAAGTATTTCAAAGATGGCGAGACTATAGAATACGAAGGGAAATATGTCCGTAACAAAAGGCACGGTGTATGGAAGTTCTATGATAAGAAAGGTGAGTTCACTGAGGAAGTGGAGTATGTTGGTGGGATTGTTAAAACTGAATAACTAAGGGTAATAGCCAATAGTTGTACCCACAACCTCCTGAAAATTTGATAGGTATCATTATCTTTGCCGCCCATGTCAGAAGCTATCAAATTCACAGATTTACAACTCCCCGGACAGACCAACAAATACGTTGGCAAGGTAAGGGACGTCTATTCGGTAGGTGATCTTTTGGTGATGATTGCATCGGATAGAATCTCAGCATTCGATGTGGTCTTACCTGAGGCCATTCCTTATAAAGGTCAAGTGCTCAATCAGATCGCCGAGATCATGCTGCAAAAGACCAAAGACATTGTTCCCAACTGGGTGATTTCCGTCTGTGATCCCAATGTGACCATCGGCAAAAACTGTGAGCCATTCCCTGTGGAAATGGTGATTCGTGGCTATCTCACTGGTCACGCTTGGCGCGAATACAAAGAAGGAAAACGCATCCTCTGTGGTGTGTCTTTGCCTGAAGGCCTAAAAGAGCATGACAAATTACCTGCTCCGATCATCACGCCTACTACCAAAGCTCATGAAGGTCATGACGAAGATATTTCCCGTGAGGAAATCATTGGTCAAGGATTAGTGAGTGAAGTGGATTATGCACAGTTAGAAGACTATACACAGAAGCTTTTTCAGCGCGGCACGGAGCTAGCGGCTGAGCAAGGGCTCATATTGGTAGATACCAAATATGAGTTTGGTAAATACCAAGGGGCTATCACGCTGATAGATGAGGTGCATACGCCCGACTCTTCGCGTTACTTCTATACGGACGGTTACCAAGAGCGACAAAATACCGGAGCGCAGCAAAAGCAGCTTTCTAAAGAATTCGTTAGGCAGTGGCTAATTGCCAATGGTTTTCAGGGAAAAGATGGGCAAACCATTCCTGAGATGACTCAAGAATTCGTAGCTTCGGTATCGGAAAGATATATTGAGTTATTCGAGCAGATTACAGGGACTCAATTCGTGAAAGAATCAGGTATCGACATTCAAAAAAGAATCAATAAAAACATCATTAATACATTAGAGCAGATATGAAATTTTCAATAGACAGACAAGACGCATATACGATCGTAAGCATAGACGAGGAGAAACTAGATTCAACCATCGCCCCAGAGGTAAAGTCTGAGTTGGTGACACTTCAGGCAGAAGGTGTGAAGAACCTTATTCTCAATATGGAAAATGTGAAGTACTCTGATTCGTCTGGGTTAAGTGCTTTGCTTGTGGGCAATCGATTGTTTTCAGAAAAAGGCTCATTCGTAATTTGTAAGCTCAACGATCATGTAGCTAAGTTGATCAGCATTAGCCAATTGGACAAAGTGATGAATATCTTACCTACAGTAGAAGAAGGACAAGATGCGGTCATGTTTGAAGAGATCGAAAGAGGATTAAAAGCTGCAGAGGAAGAGGGAGAATAATTCACCTTGGCGTTAGAATTACAAATATTAGGATCTAACTCGGCTGCCTTTGCACACAATAGGCACCATACCTCACAGCTCCTTCGTGTACAGGATCAATACTTCCTCATAGACTGTGGGGAAGGCACACAGCTACAGATCAAAAAGTATAAGATCAAGCTTTCGCGAATCAACCACATTTTGATCTCCCACTTGCATGGAGATCATTATTATGGTTTGATCGGGCTCATCTCTACGCTGCACCTATACGGACGCAAAGCTGATTTACTCATTATTGGCCCTCCCGGATTGAAAGAAATCCTTCAGCTACAACTGAAATACTCCGACACGCGCCTCTCCTACGACATTAAGTTTCATGAATGGATAGCTGGAGAATCTTCGGTGGTTTATGAAACGGAGAAGATGACTGTCACCACCATTCCGTTAGATCACCGAGTGGCATGCTCTGGATATTTGTTTCAGGAGAAGCTCAAGAAGCGTGGCATCAACAAGCAAGTAGTAGACAAGAAACTCACTCCAATAGAAGCTAATCTACTCCGCAACGGTGAAGATGTCTACGATGAGGACGGACAGCTCAAATATGAAAATGCTACCGCTACCTTCCCTCCCAAAAAACCTTACAGCTACGCTTTCTGCTCAGATACTCGATTGATCCCAGAACTAGCAGAAGCGCTCAAAGACGTAGACCTGCTCTACCATGAAGCAACATTTATGGATGACATGAGCAACAGAGCCGCCATGACGTACCATACCACGGCCAAGCAAGCAGGCGAATTAGCCAGGCGCGCCAATGTACGGCAGTTACTCCTAGGTCATTTCTCCACCCGCTACCGAGACCTCACTCCCCTACTCAAAGAAGCCAGAACAGAGTTCCCAGAGACCGATCTCGCAGAAGAAGGTAAAAGTTTTGTGGTGAATCATTGAAAGGTTTGAAATCAATTTCTCTAGAGTCAATACTGATATTTGATTATCAATCTTCGACCTATCTCACGACAAAGCGATGAATTATGGCTCAAAATTGCTCCCATAAATTGATAAACTTCGGTTAGAAGTCAAAAGCGTAACAATGATTCTGTGTAAGGAATTTGCTTTTGCAATTTCACGATAAAATTCCACTTCGAAATTTGATCATTACATTTGTAAATCTCGGCATTGAGCTAAGTTCAAATTCAATCAAGTAGGAACAGTAAATCTTAATAGAGCTTACTGAACAGCTATATATAAATTATATTTTGATTCATCTTAAACAAATCTTATGTTAGCTCCTGCTATTCGAAAAACATATCAAAAGGATTTACTCCTTCTTGTATTTTTCGGATTTTTATCAATCATTTTTGGACAACTAAAGTTTTATTTGGCTGGATTCGAGGGGATTTCTAGTGACTTATTAGAAATATCTCTGATCATCAGTGTATTCCATTTTTCTAATCCTCTTTATACACTGGGAACTTCTTTGATAGCAATAATCAATACACCTGAAGGTGGATCTTATATCACTTCATTTGTGATGCACCTAATTCCAAGTTTAGTAAGTTGGTATTTTTTTCAATGGCTAAGTAAATATCAAATCGATACTATTCTCAAGGCAATTATTTGGTTTGTTTATGTTTTGTTCTATTATGTTGGATTACTTCTTCCCGTATTAGTGATTATGCGCGTCATTCTTGGAATGAATAGTGATTTAGAGATTACGGATTTCTATCAAGGAGTAGTCTATGGAACCCGATTTGAAATTGTTACCACTGCACTTTGTGTTGCCTTATATAGTATACAGTTCCATTTACGGGAGAAATTGCAGGTTCATTTATCTGGATTAGAACTTGAAGTATCTGATCGAACACGTTACCTCAATGCTACAATCGAAGAACTAAGAACAACGCAACAGCAGCTAGTGCAATCTGAAAAAATGGCATCACTAGGTACTTTGACTGCCGGTTTAGCCCATGAGCTAAATAATCCATTGAATTTCATCACAGGAGGAAGTACCATTATTTTCAACTTAAAAAATGAATTATTAAATTCCCTGAATGAAGAAAGTATAGATGAATTCAATTGTGCTGAAGGAATGATTAAGGATGGACTTAGTCGATCTGTGAGAATTCTACAAGCACTCTCAAGTTTTTCGGATAAGAACAGTGATGCTCTAATTGAAATTGACTTGAACATAGCGCTTGATAATAATCTCGTATTTCTCAATCATCAAGTATTGAAAGGATTAATAATTGAAAGAGATTATAGATTATCAACAATGATTCTAGCCAACAAGGCTAAAATTCATCAGGCTATTTTCAATGTATTAGATAATGCAATTTATGAATTCAAAAATTTAGTTAGCGGTTCAGGAATGGTGAAAATATCAACTTGGAATGAATCGAGTCTAGCATGTCTTTCCATTTATAACGTTGGTTCAAAAATTTCAGAGAATGATTTATCTCGTATTTTTGACCCTTTCTATACTACCAAACATCCAGATAAAGGTTCTGGTTTGGGATTATCAATTACCTACACAATTGTTCACGAGTTTAATGGGGTTATTGAGGCAGTGAATGAAGATCAAGGAGTGAAAATCATTATGAAGTTTCCAAAGAGTATTTTGAAAGGAGATAATTAACACCCATCTCGCAAGTTTAGCGAAGCGTAACTTGTGGGAATCATTGATCAAGCTTGTAGCTTGATAAACCTCTTATACCATGGTATGTGACTTATAGACCAGAACCAGCAATAGCACGCGTAGCAAATCCCTTAGCCATGGTTCGTGTCCTCACGAAACTTTAAGCAAACCTTAACAATTGCACATTCATTTATTGTTAAAAATATTTATCTTAACAGATAATGGATTATTTCACAAAACCAAGAAATTCAAGCCTCACAATTGGCACCATCTACTTCTGGACAGCAACAATCAATAATTGGCAAACTCTTCTGGATAAGGATCATTTCAAGCAATTCATTATCGATTCTCTGACTCACCTATCCCAACGAAAATTAATAGATGTTTATGGCTTTGTCATTATGCCTAATCATATCCATTTGATCTGGAAGCTGAATGATATGAACGGGAAAGAACCCCCTAGCGCCTCTCTCTTAAAATTCACCGCTCACCAATTCAAGAAAATGTTAGAGCCGGATGAATTACCAAAACATTATGTTGATGCGCCAAATAAAACCTTTGAATTTTGGCAGAGAGATTCATTGTGTATGGAACTATATACTCCAGAGGTAGCCTATCAAAAACTCAATTATATTCACTTGAACCCATTGAACGAAAAATGGAATCTAGTCACTGATCCTAGTGATTATGAGTTTTCCTCTGCTTCCTACTATGAAAATGGGTCAACTCACTTTTCATTTTTAAAGCACCTAGGTGAGCAATTCTGACTATTAAATTACAGTGTTTCGTGGAGACACGAACCACGGCAAAGGACACAAACCATGGCATTGGAATCAATCACTATTCATTTTTCAATGACTCCACAGGGTTTCTAATGGCTGCACGGAAGGATTGATAGCCAATTGTGATCCAAGCAATCGCAAAAGTCACACAGGCAGCCAAAACAAACACCCAAATATCAATGGGCGTGCTATTCGCAAAGTCCGCCAGCCAATGATCTACCAATAGCCAAGCAACTGGGCAAGCGATGATAATAGCCACTATGATCAACCGTGTAAATTTAGAACTGAATAGCAAAATGATCTGCGACACCTTCGCTCCCATCACTTTTCTAATGCCCAGCTCTTTAATGCGTTGTTCTGCAGAAAAAGCCATGCTTGTGGGCGTATGGAACTATGAATTCATTCAGATAGACACCTATAAGTGTTACTTCGCCACTCAGGAAAACGAACCAAAATTTTATGAACTTTAAGCCGGAGGAGCCAGAACAGAACTACGACGCAGATTCATTCAGTATAATTCAGGCATGGAGTATGAAGTGGTTTATGCCATAGATTTGACAAATAGCAGTTTCAAAAGAACGCATGATCGCTTTATGAGCGAAAGGTTTGACTTGCCGCTTAATGCTCCAGTTAGATACTGGAATAGGGGTGAGATTAAATCATTCACAGAAATTTTTATTAAAGCAGATTAAATAAATCGCAGCAGACCTAGCAACTGACCAAAACTTTCTTTAGAAATTCTTTGACTATCTCCCATGAGCCATCTGTGTCAATTAGTGCACTACCATCAGAATCCTTAATATTGACAAAACAAAAATGATCAACCTGGACTGAGTGAGCACGTCACAACTACTCAGAAAAATGAAAGCCTTAACCGGAAAATCATCCTCTTCCTCTGTCAATGACGTACGTGTAGAATCTACTCGCACTTTGATTGAGCAAGCCAATATGAATATTTCCGAAATAGGATATGACCTAGGCAAGTGATCCTGACTACTTTACGCGTTTATCCTCCGGTAAATATGGTCATCCTCCGTCATACGTTAACGATCGTTGATTAGGCGGCTACAAGTGCTTTATTGAAAGATGCCTTGCGTATAAGATGTTTCTGTGAATTTTTAATTTTCTGAGCAGTTCTAGCTAAAGCCTTTCCCTGAGTCGCGGTTCATAGAGCTCCTAACCTTTGCAAAGGGTGTTAGTTTAATAGCTCGAAATTGATTTGCAAAAGAAGTCCAAAGAAGTCAATAAATTTGGGATATTGCTTACTCAGTCAATCTAAAGGCATCTCAACAATTCAAATAATAAGGGATTCTATGGACGTTCGTTGTTATCCACCCAAGCTTTAAATAATCAAATAACATTGTGAAACAAAATATTAGCATCATCCTTCTAATGTTTAACGCTAGTTTAGTCTTCGGGCAAGGAACAGTTGAGGCTGAATTTGATACAATCTTTAATTATCAGTTTGAGTCGCTGAAAAATACCCACCAAAAAAAGATTCTGATAGACCAGTCACACAACACCATCTACTCACTCGCCTATGGTAAAGAGACCGCTCGCGAGATGTTAAGAATCATGAACGAAGATGGTTTTGATGTTGAATTCACTAAGAAACCTCTTGATACTGCAAATCTCAAGAAGGCGAACCCAGACTTGCTCATATTGCATGGTATGTCGAATGATCAAATCGTATTGGGGAGCGGACTCAAGGAAGAGGTTATTTATAAATCTCCTTTAAGTGATGAGGAAGTAATCAGTATCGCAAAGTATGTGCATAATGGCGGTAGCCTGTTGCTATTTTTAAGTCACTTCCCGGGTGGAAGCGGCGCATTACCACTTTTAGAATCCTTTGGTATCAAGTTTAGGGACGGCTATGCTTATCACCCCAATTTCCCTGGACACAATTGCGGCTTGTGCAGTCACTTTCTGATGACCTTGAAAAATGGAATGATCAATAGCAATCATCCTGTTTTAGCATCGAGGCTTTCAGATAATTTCCTGCCCGATACGGTGAAGTTTTTGTGTGGAGCTGCCATTTTTAGAAATCCTGAAGACAATATCCTACCTTTCCCGAACAACACAATCAACTTCACCCCTACTCATGATGGAAGCATAGACATTGAAGAAACGTCAGACGCTTACGCAGGAATGATCGGTTTTAATTTCGGTGATGGAAGAGTAATCGTCTGTACGGACCAGGGCATTTTCAGGAGCTTGGACCTACTTATTGATGGTGAGAAAATTCCCGTGACTATCCATGATCCCAATTGCGATAACGCGGATTTATTTTTAAATACAATAAGATGGCTGACTAAACTTCAATAGAAATTGACTCTAACCTGAGATAATGGCATCCAATACTATGAACAGAACATTTGCTTTAATTCTTGCACTAATTACCATTGCCACGACCAGTTTGAGCGCTCAATATTTTGAGGGATGGGTCAGCTATGACGCAGACACATTATCCTTCAAAATAGAGCTTAAAGAGATTGAAGGAAAAATGCAAGCGTTCTATTCCAGTGACGAGCAAAAAGCCTTTGGCATTCCATGTGGAAATACCCTTTATGAGGATGATAAGCTTACTTTCTCTGTATATAGTGACTTTTTTATATACGAATACCAGTTTCGAACAATGGGCAAATTATTGGAAGGAAATCTTAAAGTCTATGCCACAGAAAGTGAAAAACTTTTAAATACTTTCGTTTCCCAACTAATAAGATCTGCCCCAAACGACACAAGCGGATATACAAAAGTCAACCAGCAATTTGAATCAAATAGATTAAAGCTGTCTGGCTCAATGTGGATGCCAAAGAAACCAAACGGTAAAGGGATCCTTTTTGTCACTTCATCACAGGGATCAGATAGGAAAGGTTCAAACGCGGAGGCTCTTTATTTTGTAAAAAATGGCTACCATGTCTTCCACTATGATAAGCGTGGCACGGGAGCCTCTGAGGGCAGCTGGTGGAGTGCGTCTATCGAAGATTTAAGTTCGGATGATATAGCTGCCGTACGCTTTTTTGCTGAGCAGTCTCAACTGGACCTAGCCAATATCGGCATTACAGGCAGTAGCCAAGGTGGTATAAAAGTGCCATATATTCTGTCCAAGCTTCCTGATTTGGGTTTTGGGATTTCAGTGAGCTGCCCTGGTGGCACGCTCCTAGAGAGTGATTTAAATTTTTGGAAGAATCAAAACAGAAATAACATTGTTGATGACTTTGAGGTAGCTAGCCTCGTTCAAAAAAAGGCCCTCGAATGCATCTCAGGGATCATATCCTATGAGAACCTACAAAAGGAACTCAAAGCTTATGAACAAGCAGATTGGTATCAGTATCTCTGGTTGCCAGAGGCAAACGATCCCAAAGATGTGAAATTGAACTTTTCGGGCTTGCCGTATTTTAGCAAAGTCTCACAACCAATTTTGGTAATTCAAGGCCTTTCGGATGAAATCATCCCACTTGACAGTTACCTAATCATCGAAGAAGTTTTGAAGAGTTCAGGAAATGATCAGTTTCAAATGAACACACTCAAAAACACCACGCATTCTATGACCTATATTGATAATACGTTTCCCTATTTTCAAAAACTCAACTCAGAATATTTGAAGGTAATGAGCACCTGGCTGGATAAGATTTTTACGGACTAATAGGGCATATGATCCTTCCTTTCTTCTACTGCTCTGATCTTTTTCGCACAATAGCTACTTTAGTAACTTGACAGGCCATTAGTTTACCACAAGTACTAAACATCATGACTCATTTGCCAAGAAATCGAAATTTTCAAAAATGAGAATTGACCTGATTAATGTCCTACATGTATTGATTACTTGGCAGAGTCTATTGCTTGCTATAGTACTCATCACACCGAAATACGGCAAAGTAAAAAGTAACAAATTCCTGTCGCTTCTACTCTTAACACTTGGTGTTCATTTCGCCTACAACCTTCTATATACTAATGGGTATTTTCTAGACATTCTTCCTTCGTATAGTTGTAGCTATGGTTTCCTATATGGCCCTTTCGTTTTTCTATATGTGAAGTTTCACTTATCAAAATACACCTCCTTTAAGCCATTATATTCGCTTCATTTCGTGCCATTCATGGTGATATTGATCGCCACATTTCTTGGTTACTCTATGTGCAAATGGATGGCCATACTTATTCCCCCTACTATGCTAATCTACTGTGGTTTGTCATACAGAATGATTCATATCTATACCAAAGTAATTCCTCAATTATCCGCTACCAATCCGGACGATGAAATCAAATGGCTAAAGACTATGGTAATTTTCATGCTCATTATCGTATTGTTTGATCTGATTCAGTCGCAGATAGGATTTCTCACCTTGGGAAGTCTTAGAATCTCTATGGAGAGCATCGTGCAGTTTAGCTTGTTTCTTTTAGTGAATCTGATCACCTATCAAGGCCTCAAAAATCCTCAGTCCTTTCAACGAATATCAGAGGCAGATGTGGACTTGAGCAGATCCTCGGGATTAAAGAAAGACATCACTACCTATGATCAGCAAATTCATCGAGAACTAGCTGATAGATTGGAAAAGTATATGATGGAAATAAAGCCTTATCTGGACTCAGAGTTGAACATACACATACTTGCAGATGCATTGGAAGTAAAAGAAAAAACCATTTCACAAACTATCAATCACATACTTGGCTACAATTTTTCGGACTACATCAATACCTATCGCATTGAAGAGGCAAAGTATATGTTAAGTCCTGACGACAATACTCAGCCTTCTATCAAGGAAGTCATGTACCATGTAGGTTTCAACTCTCGGTCGGTTTTCAATACGGCTTTTAAAAAGAAAACTGGACTTACCCCCTCTGAATATCAGAATCAATTCAGATAATTGGTAAAAAAGATGTTCGGATTCCCGAATCGAAACATTACAGTCCTTTTGTGAGGCTACTTTTGGAGGGTTATCAAAAATTAAACTCCATGAAACAATTCGCTTCTCTACTTATAGTATTACTGTTTTGCTCTTGTGAATTATCAACTTCTAACAAGAAAAATAACCCTTTGAATGAAGACCTGATAGTGGTCTCTGATAGTATATCCCGACTAATGTCAAAATACCATTACAATCATACAGAGCTTGCCTCCAACCAGTACCTCACTTTGCAAAAAAAGGTAAGAGCACTGGCTCAAACAGTATCTACAAAACAAGAATTCAAAAAAGGATTCAATGCCTTATGGAAAGATGGTCCCTTCTCTCACGTATCACTGAATATGTCATCAAAAAATGCCAAAGAAATGGCTGCATTTTTTGATACCGTGCGTGTGGGTGATCAGAGTTTGACATTGCAGTGGATCGATAAAACTGCTGTACTTACCGTCAATACCATGATGGGTATGGATACAAAAGAACGTGTAACTGAAGCATATCAAGAGATTACAAGCAAAGAAGCAAAGTCTCTCATCATTGATTTACGAAATAATGAAGGAGGAACATTTGCGGGTATTCCTCTTGCCAGCCATATACTTACTGACTCCCGAGATGTTGGAATATTTGTTTCTAAGAAATGGTGGATAAACAATGACAGAGCACCCGAGCTCAAAGACGTCCAAGATCTGACACCTTGGGAAGGATGGTCGCTAAGGTCATTTTGGTCTGATGTACAAGATCAGCCACTTACCCGCGTCAAGTTTAAGCCGATGTATCCTCACTTTGATGAATCTCTCTATCTATTGACAAGCAAAAAATCAGCAAGTGCAACCGAGTTTACCATAGATGCCCTTGCACATGAAGAAAAGGTAACGATCATTGGAGAAACTACTGCGGGCAAAATGCTCTCGCAGAAAATGTATGATTTGCCGCACGGGTTTCAATTGGCCCTACCCATAGCGGAATATTACTCAACACGAATAGGTAGGATTGAAGGAAAAGGCGTAAAGCCAGATATAGCTATTGATCAGCGCGTAGCGATGGATTTGGCCTTTTCATTAATTAATGGGGTAGCATTAGAAGTCGCCTTGGCCGAAGTACAGCAAAAGATAAGCAAAGTGCAAGATCAGACTTTAGGAGTGGATGCTATATACCTTTTTGGAAGCATGAATGATTGGGGCAAAAATTGGGACATCACACCTCTATTTGAGTATAAAGGTGAAGGGATCTATGAAGCAAATACCAAATTGAACAAAGGAAGCTATGAATTTAAAATCGCTCCTCTGGATTGGAGTTTTGACTTTGGTGCAAATCCCGATCAAGGTAATGTCATGATCGGACAAAAAAAATCGTTGGCAAAAGTGGCAGGAAGTAATAACCTAACAATTGATCTTGTAGATGAAGTAACACTTACGTTTATTCTAGACGTGAGTGATTCAAAATCTGCAACATTATCCATTCTGAAAAATAGACCATAATAGCTGCTGAAACACCCT
The DNA here is from genome assembly GCA_964351885.1 of uncultured Marinoscillum sp. GTDB lineage: Bacteria > Bacteroidota > Bacteroidia > Cytophagales > Cyclobacteriaceae > Marinoscillum. The sequence continues at coordinate 4,280 of CAYGPP010000064.1, read as the reverse complement.
CGATTCGTGTCCTCACGAATCGAAACGCTATAGGTTTTTGGAGACACAAACCATGGCATTGGAATCAATCACTATTCATTTTTCAATGACTCCACAGGGTTTCTAATGGCTGCACGGAAGGATTGATAGCCAATTGTGATCCAAGCAATCGCAAAAGTCACACAGGCAGCCAAAACAAACACCCAAATATCAATGGGCGTGCTATTCGCAAAGTCCGCCAGCCAATGATCTACCAATAGCCAAGCAACTGGGCAAGCGATGATAATAGCCACTATGATCAACCGTGTAAATTTAGAACTGAATAGCAAAATGATCTGCGACACCTTCGCTCCCATCACTTTTCTAATGCCCAGCTCTTTAATGCGTTGTTCTGCAGAAAAAGCAGCCAGCCCAAACAAACCAATGCAGGCAATGACTATGGCCATGAAGGTAAATATATTTAAAACCGTACCCATGCGTTGCTCCGTTCGAAAGGTGTTTTCAAACTCCTGATCCATGAAGCTATACTCAAACGGTACGGTAGCGTCTATCGTGGCAAGCTCCTCTTCTAAGTTTTCAATGACCAATTGCAAGTCCGCCGGTTTTTTGACAGACTCTGGGTTTAACCGCAAAGAGAAATAAGAGAGCCCAGCTCCATAATCCCAGACATTGTCATTCTTATGATTGATCAAAATCAAAGGTGATATAGCTTCTTTTACAGTATTGAAATTAAAATCTTCCACTACTCCGAGTACCTCAAATTGTTGTTCGCCACCAGACGCAATGGTGACATATTGAGGTATATCGGCTTGCATATCATTCGTACTCCAGCCCAATGCACGCACTGCTGACTCATTCAAAATGCAGGCATATTTATCCTGTGATCTAAGCGGGTCAAAATTTCTTCCAAAGACGAATGATACACCCAAGAGGTCAATGTAGTCTTCATCCACACGCATATTGCTTAGCTGCACCACTAGACTTTCTGGTGTTGACGATTTGTATCGGTCTCCTGACCATATATATGGCGGAATACCAAAGGATTTTGATACATCAGCGAAGTTGGGATTAGCCGACAATCTGGTTTTCAGTGCTTCGGTATCAAACCCAAATTGTTCGATATTATGAATTTGGAGAATGTTGTCTTTAGAAAACCCTACGTCAAGCGAAGAGACATACGCCAATTGCTTTTGAACGAAAAAGGTGCAAATGATCAAAGCGATGGAAATGCTGAACTGAAAAACGACCAATCCATTTCTGAGGGCTTTGCCTTTGAAGCCTCCGCTCACTTTGCCTTTCAGTGATTCGATGGGTCTAAATGCTGAAAGATAAAAGGCAGGATAACTGCCCGCAAGCACTCCCAAGAGTACAATAAAAGTGAAAAGAATTCCATAGAAATATGGATTGCTAAAATGAGGTAGCAACGTGATTTGCTTATCGGCGATGAAATTAAAAGCATCTAAAGACATGTGTACAAGTGCGAGTGCTAAAATGGTACTCACTATAACAAACATGACTGACTCCAATATGAATTGGAAAAGCAATGAACCGCGCTGTGATCCTAACACTTTTCTGACACCTACTTCCTTTGCCCTATTGGCAGAGCGCGCGGTAGATAGATTCATAAAATTGATAGCAGATAGAATCAGCACTAACAACCCTATGGCCCCAAATATCTTCACGTAGAAAGGATTACCAGTTGGTCCAAATGAATGGTTGGAAGGAGCTCCTGAAATGTAAATCTCCTGCAATGATTGCAATTCCAATTTCCATGGATGCCCAGCAGTGAACTCATCAAAAGTTTGATTGAAGATTCTAGTGGTCGTAGGTGGCGCCCATTTGGGTGGTATGGCCTGCAGCTTATCTTCCAAAAACGCCACGTCTGTTCCTTCTTTCACCAAACCATAAGTGGAGAATGCTGTCCAAATCCACTTCCATCCATGCATCTTCATCATCTCAGATTGACTTTTGAGCGATACCAGCACATCAAATTGCAGATGGGACCTTTGAGCCACATCCTCCATCACACCATGGATGGTGTAAACTTTCCAACTCCCATCATAGTCCTTAAGGTTTACGGTCTTACCCATTACCTCCTCTGGCTGAATCTCTGCACCAAAATAATGTTGAGCGGATTTCAGCGTGATGGCCATGCTGTAAGGATTACTAAACACAGTTTCGGGGTTTCCATTGAGAAACTTGAAGGAAAATACTTTCATGAAATTCTCTTCAACGGCATACATTTTAGTCTCTTTGAAAGCATTGGATTGCTTCTCCGATCCAATGGTGAGTGTCTGATCTCCCAAAGATAATATACGAGTGACCTGCTCGAATTCAGGGGCATCCGTGCGCAATGCCGTAGCTACATTAGGTCCTGTGCTTGAAGACATCTGGCCCCAATCTCCCCAAATAGAGGGTTGATTGACTCGGTAAATTCGGTCTCTTTTGTCATGAAAGGCATCGTAGGTCACTTCGTCGTATACATATAGGCCGATCATCAAAGAAGTGGCAATGCCAATCATCAATCCTAATAGGTTGAGCACCGTAAATTGCTTTTGTCTGATGGCACTTCTCCACGCGATCTTGAACATGGCTTTTAGCATTCCGTACTGATCCACTCTTCGTCTTCCGAGCATTGATTTCATAATTCCTGGTCTGAATAGTTTGATTATATCTAGAGTGAATTGGAGGTTGGCAGATTTCCCCTCATTCATTCTTTTATCGAAGCGTTCCAATAAGTCACCTTCTATGTCTTCTAGGTAATCCGGATGGCAAAACCATCGGAAAAACCGCAGCGCCCATTTCGATGGTTTGTTGGGGTTCGATGCTTTTTCCAAAATAGCCACTATTGATTATTGAAAGAAAAATCCGGGATAGCATTCCACAAGCTCAATCGTTGCTCCTTGGTAGCTTGCAAGACCGTTTTACCAGCATCAGTCACCGTGAAAAACCTCTTGCGTTTACCACCTCTTACCTTCGTGGCCTCTCCCATTTCTGAGGTCAAATAACCCTTATCCTCCAAGCGACGCAATACAGTCTGCAGCGCACCTATGCTCACCGATCGCTTCATGCGCTTCTCCATTTCCTCGATGATCGAGAAGCCGTAAGCTTCTGTGGTCAGTATCGCAACAGTGAGCATCACGACCTCTTCAAATTCTCCTAACTGATGTCTACCCATATCTCTATAATTACCTTAAATGTAGTAATAATAAATTCTTATACCTTAATTGTAGTTTTAATGTTTCACAAAATGCATTCTTTTTATAAAAATGTATGAGCCACTGATCCTAGCGATTATCAATTTTCTTCCGCTTCATACTATGAACATGGATCAACAAGCTTTTCTTTTCTGAAGCATCTAGGAGAGCAATTTTAAAGACTATTGGTGGTTCGTGAGGACACGGAACCTTGGCAAAGACCATGGGTAATGAGACTCCCCTATAATTGCTTCACATTCACCTTACATCATTTCAATTCTAAAGCAATTCAGGGAGTGACGGTCGGGTTGAAATTACCCCTTGCTGGTACCATTGTATCATCACTCGTGACTCACCATATGATGATTTAACCTGAAATATCATCCTGAAATTCAAAGCAAGTCCACTAACCATTTCACGCATAGCCATCAATGAAGTCATTCATGGCTATGAATGAAGCCACGCATAGCCATGAATGAAATGAAGTATATAATCAGCCCTGATTTGCCTTGAGCATAGATTTTCAAAAAGGCGGTTTGGGGAGCAAAATGACCACTGCTGTAAGTCAGAAAAACACATGTGAGCGAGGTAAATCATTAAAGGGATTCTAAATCAACAAGCTGTAATTACATTTGGCTAATTCCCTAAAGAGAATCTATTGAGAATGAATACCCAATCAAGAATAGCATCCATACTAAAGACACAGAGTCTAGACGCGTCAATTACTGGGATTCCTTCTTTTGATCTGTCAGTCCTAGATCTAGCCTCTAATCTAGATTTTGCCCTGCCTACTAATTTAAGACTTGGTCATTTAGCAGAAAAAGTCGTTGCTGAATGTATCAAATCATCTGTGAACTACTGTTTACTTTACGAGAATATCCAAGTAGTAGAAGGAAAAAGAACTGTTGGAGAGCTTGATTTTATCGTCGAAGAGATCAACACAAAACAGTTAACTCATATGGAACTCGCCTATAAGCTTTACCTATACGACCCGAGCATATCTTCGGACCAAATCAACAACTGGATTGGCCCAAATAGGAATGATTCTTTGAAGGATAAGTTGGCGAAATTGAAGCGAAAACAATTTCCGTTGCTCTACCATAA